>MFUU01000012.1 GCA_001785805.1 Candidatus Nomurabacteria bacterium RIFCSPLOWO2_01_FULL_39_17 | reverse complement strand
TTATAAGGTGAGTGCTATTGTTGGTAAAAATTCTTCACGCAACATTGCCCATTTGATACTTGATAAAAATATTTCTATTACAAAACAGACAGAATTAATCAAAAAATTTAATACAATTCTAAACGAAACCAGAGAAAGATACTTCTCTCTTTTCTTGACTAATTTCAGGGACAATGGTAGAAAAAGAATATCCTTTGATTTTAGCTACAAATTTTTAAATTATTTGTATTTCAAAGATAAAAATAGGGAATTAATCAATCTATGACTAGATTACCGGATTACGACAAGGAATTCAAAAAGAAAATCAAGAATAATTTTAATGAGGTTATTTCTTTACTTGATGAAAAAGAAGAAGGAATGGTTAAAAAAGTTGCTACATTTTCAAGTAATTTTGATTTCAGAGACGCGAGTGTCAAATCTAAAATTAGAAGAGATAAAATATTTCGCGCTCATTTCGCAAAAGATCCTGGTAAGCAAAATATTTATCAAGCTTTAGCTGCAAAATACATTCAAAATATAAAAGGAGTAAAAAATTTTGTCAGCTTAGGTAATAATGCAAAAGTTGTTTCAAGCGGAGCAGTAATGACCAGGACACAGTTTAGGTCACTGGGAGGGGTAGATGAAGCAAAAACAATAGATTTTGAGTGGGATTATAACAGCCGTCATTTTTATGCCTCTCATAAATATACTAAGGACAAAAGAGGAGGAGGAGCACAGAGTAATCAATATAAAGATGTTCAAATCTTTATTCAACAGGTTAATCCGTCCACACTACGGAATACTTACTTCTTAGCCATATGCGATGGTAATTTTTATAATGGTAAGGACACTATATCTAACACAACAAGAATGGAAAGATTAAAAAATATAACAAACAACCGGAATGTTTTTGCTATGAGACTTGGGGATTTAAAGGCATGGTTGGAAAACAATTTTTATTCAAAGAAATAAAACAAAAACACCCATAACAGGTGTTTTTGTTTTCCTACATTTCTCTCGAGATAAAATTATTTAACTGCATCCTTCAAAGCTTTTGAAGCTCGGAACTTTGGAACTTTCGTGGCAGCCACTTTGACCGCTTCTCCGGTCTTAGGATTGCGAGCCATGCGAGCAGCTCTCTGCTTTACGGAAAAGATTCCGAAACCGGCAACCGATACTTCGCCGCCCTTTTTCATGGTGCCGATGATAGCATCAAACAGACCGTCAACGACTTCCTCAGCCTGCACCTTCGTGCCGCCAAGTTTTCCATGTACCCATTCAGCTAATGCTTGTTTATTCATATGTTTTTTAAAAATGATTATTAATTATTTCGACCCTGCCTCACTTGCCCCACCGTAGCGGGAAGAAACGGAGGCAAATCACCCTTATAATTACTACTTATGTAGTCCTATACATTATATATCAAGGGTTTTTTAAGGCAAGGGACACAAAATAAGGACATTTTTATCGAGCGTATTCAATAACGCGTGTTTCGCGTATCAATGTTACTTTTATCTCGCCTGGATACTTGAGTTCTTGCTCTATTTTTATAGCGATATCGCGGGCCGTAAGCTTGGCTTCGGCATCCGAGATCTTTTCAGGCGTTACGAATATGCGTATTTCGCGTCCCGCCTGCAAGGCGTATGATTTTTCAACTCCGGGGAAAGTGTTAACCAATGTTTCAAGTTCCTGAAGTCTCTTTAAGTAATTTTCTACCGAATCTCGACGTGCGCCGGGACGGCCCCCCGAGATTGCATCGGCAGTTTGCACGATGATAGACTCTATTGTTTCGTATGGATAGTCTTCATGGTGAGACTTCATCGCTGTAATGATGCGCTCATCGGCTCCGAATTTCTGCAGGATGCGCATGCCTATTTCAACGTGCGTACCTTGAACTTCGTGATCCAGCGCTTTACCAATGTCGTGCACTAATGCTCCAGCTTTCGCTATCGCCACATCTGCGCCCAACTCTTCGGCAATCATGCCGGCAATGTGCGCCATCTCTATGGAATGCTGAAGAACATTCTGTCCATAACTGGTACGGAAATATAATCGTCCGATAATGGCAATAATGCGCGGGTCGAAATTAAATATTCCGCATTCATAAACCGCCTGCTCGCCCTTTTCTTTTATTATTTTATTTATTTCTTCTCTTGCTTTCTCTACCAGCTCCTCAATCTTGGCTGGCTGAATGCGTCCGTCCAGAATCAAATTCTCAAGCGCCAATCTCGCAACTTGTCTTCGAATAGGATCGAAAGAAGAGATAACAATCGAGCCCGGAGTATCGTCCACGATAAGCTCAACCCCAGAAGCTCTTTCAAAAGCCCTGATATTGCGTCCTTCCTTGCCGATGATTTTGCCCTTGATTTCATTGTTCGGGATAGATACTACAGTAGTCATAAGCTCGGAAGCGGTACTTGAAGCCAAGCGTTGAATAGAGGTGGCTAGTATATCCTTCGCCCTTCTATCCAACTTTTCTTCGTTGCTGTTTTCTAGTTTTTGAATTCTGATTACAATATCTTCTTCGTACTTTTTCTCCACGTCTTTTAATAGTTCTTCCTTTGCTTCTTCTTCGGAGAGCCTGGCTACTCTTTCTAATTCAATTTTCTTTTCTTCCTCAATCTTCGATACTTTTTCTTGAATCCTTTTTATTTCCTCAACTTTTACTTTAATATCTTCAACTTCCTTATTTACTTCCACTTGGCGAGCGTCCAGAAATTCGTCCTTTTTTATAAGCCTTTTTTCCGTTTCTTTAAACTCTTGCTCTTTCTTTTTCTCTTCTTCGTGGAGTTCCGCCAACCTTGCCTCAGATGCCTTTTTTGCTTCGTCTGTTATTTTTTGCGCCTCTTCTTTGGCGCCGACCATCATTTGTTTGATGTCGATTTCAATTGAACGTCTTTTGCCGAGCGCATGAATCAAGCGAAGATAGTATCCGATACCCACGCCCAAAAGGAGCACTCCGACCCCAATTAGAATTATTGTTATTAAACTCATAAGCCGTATGTCGGCTTATAAGAACAAGCCACTATATCTTTAGTTCTTTTTCTCTATTAGAAAAGATTTGAAAATTCACTTTTTCTTCTGAAAGCTTCATAATATATGGAATATTCCTATAAACTGACTTTAATTAAGCAAAATAAATTTGTAAAAATCAACACTACAAGTATAACAAAAAGTGGTATTTCTGTCTAGTCGACTTGTTTTGAAACTCCTGCTTTGGACTTAGTGACTATTTCATCGACAATCCCGTACTTTTTTGCCTCTTCGGCGTCCATAAAGAAGTCTCTTTCCACATCTTTTTCTATCTGCGCGAAAGATTTACCAGTGTTTTTCGCCAAAAGTTTATTTAAATTATCTCGTGTCTTTAAAATATGTTTTGCAGTTATGGCAATATCGGAAGCTTGTCCCTCTACTCCGCCCAACGGCTGATGAATCATCACTTCAGCATTCGGCAGAATAAAACGTTTACCCTTTTTTCCTGCGGACAAAATAATAGCTCCACCCGAAGCGGCGAGTCCCACGCAGAAAGTAGCAACATCTGGTCGCACGTGATTGATGGTGTCCACTATCGCCATAGTGGAAGTTACTGATCCGCCGGGAGAATTTATATAAAGATAAATATCCTTTTTTGTGTCTTCAGATTCCAAAAAAAGAAGCTGGGCAATAATAATATTTGCGGTATGGTCGTCTATCGGACCGCCCAAAAATATAATGCGCTCGCGCAAAAGCCGTGAATAAATATCATAAGCTCGCTCCCCGAATTGTGATTTCTCGATAACAGTTGGTATAAGCATGATTTTCTATTATTGCCCGTCCCGTAGGAAGCTCTATTTCCTTCGGGATAGGTATTAACATGCTTGTATTATATACACATTTAAGTGATTTTTCAAGTTTTAAATTAAAGTAAGTTTTCCACCTGCTTATCGGCAGGCAGACTTGCCTTCTATTTTTAAAGTGCTACCATTCTACTTAATGTGTAAAGCAGTAAAAAGAAATAACAAAAGCGCCTCGCCACGTTATATTTTCTCGTTTCATATTTCTCCAATAATCCCCGTTATAAAAGCTCCAATCGGAGTTATTTTTTTGTCTAATCATTAAACAATGAATTATGAAAAAATTGTGGGATAAAAAAGGAAGCGGTAAAACAAACAAAAAGATTGAAGACTATACAGTCGGCGTGGACTATTTGCTTGATTTGGAACTTCTGCCATATGACATACAAGGCACTATGGCTCACGCTAAAATGTTGTACAAAATAAAAATACTAAACGCCAAGGAACTCAAAACTTTGCTTACAGGTCTAAATAAAATTTTATCTTTATGGAAAGCTCGCAAATTCAAAATTGATAAATCACAAGAAGATGGACACACGGCTATTGAAACATATCTAACGGAAAACTACAGTGATGTTGGCAAGAAAGTTCATACCGGCAGAAGCAGAAACGACCAATCTCTGACCATGACACGACTTTTCAGTAAAGAAAAACTTTTTCAAGTTAAAAAAGAAGTACAGAATATTATAAGGAGTTTAGAAGGGCAAATTAAAAAACGGGGTAAAATAAAAATGCCCGGCTATACACATATGCAAAGAGCTATGCCGAGCTCTGTCGGTATGTGGCTCGGCTCTTTTCACGCCAGTCTAGAAGATGACCTAATTTTACTCGACGCTATGATGAAAATCATAGATCAAAACCCGCTCGGTTCTGCGGCGGGGTACGGAGAGAATATTCTCGGTTTGAATAGAAAATTTACCACTAAAGAATTAAGCTTTAAGAAAGTTCAAGAAAATCCGATATATTGCGCAATGTCTCGTGGCAAGTTTGAAAATATGGTTTTACAAATTATCTCAAATGTAATGTTTGATATTGGCAAAATTTCTAGCGATTTACTTTTGTTTACTACTAAAGAATTTGATTTTTTTACCTTACCGGATTCTTTCAAAACAGGTTCAAGTATCATGCCCCAGAAAAAAAATTATGATGTGCTTGAACTAATTCGAGGGAATGTTGGTATTTTCAACGGCTATCAACATCAAATAGAAAATGTGGTAAAGAATTTACCTCTGGGATATAACCGAGATTTCCAGCTTACAAAAGAGCCATATATTAAAGGAATGAAACTTGCTCTTGACACGATAGAAATAATGACTTTAATTGTAAAGAATTTAAAAGTAAAAAAGCAAAATTTAGAAAATGCCTGCACCCCAGAGCTTTATGCTACAGATGAAGCGTTAAAATTGGTGAAAAAAGGGAAAAGTTTCCGCGAAGCTTACCAAGAAATAAAAGAAAAATTTTATTAATATATTTGGTCGTTTGTTTTTATAAAAAGTTTTTAACAATAGTATGAATAAGGTGAATAAATACGTGAAAGTTGCTTCTTATGAAGGAAAGGTGGGTGAAGTGAAAAAAATTGTCCTACTGTACTCTGGCGGGCTTGACACTAGTGTAATGTTGAAATGGATACAAGATAATTATAAAGCGAAAGTTATAACTCTTACCCTAAACCTGGGCCAACAGCACGATGACCTGGAAGCAGTAAAAAACAAAGCATTAAAATTGGGCGCGGTAAAAGCGATAACCCTGGATGCGAGAGAAGAATTTGCTCGCGACTATATATCTAAAGGCATAAAAGCAAATTCTTGTTATCAGGGAAACTATCATTTGTCCACGGCAATTGGTAGAGCAATTATAGCAAAAAAAGCTGTTGAAGTAGCGAAGAGAGAAGGAGCGGATTGCGTCGCTCATGGTTGCACCGGAAAAGGGAACGACCAAGTAAGGATTGATAGCTATATCACAACCCTTGATTCAACCATCAAAATAATTGCGCCCGTAAGAGAATGGAATATGGATCGCAATGAAGAAATCCTTTATGCGAAGAAACACAAAATACCAGTTCCAGCCACGGTTAATTTTCCTTATAGTGATGATGACAATATGTGGGGCATAACTTGGGAGGGTGGAGAAATAGTTAACCCCGCGCTTATCCCTCCAGTGAAGAAATTTTTGACTACTTATAATACTCCCGATAAAGCCCCCAATAAGAGAGAGTTAGTAAAAATTGGTTTTCAAAAAGGAATTCCATTTTCTTTCAATGGAGAAAAGATGAAAATCTCGGAGTTAATTATGAAGTTAAATAAGGTAGCAGGGAGGCATGGCGTAGGGACCTTTCATATTTTAGAAGACAGATTGGTTGGCCTTAAGAATAGGGGAGTTTATGAACAACCCGCGGCCCATGTGATTATTGAAGCGCATAAAAATCTAGAAAAATACGTTTCCACTAGAACCCTAAATGAGTTGAAGCAAACTCTGGATATAAAATGGAGCTATGCCTGCTATGGAAGTCTTTGGTATGACCCGATGATACAAGCAATTAATGCTTTCAATGATGATGTTAATAAAAAAGTCACAGGGACGGTGACAGTACAACTCTTTAAAGGAATAGCTACAGTGGTAGCGCTTACTTCTCCTTTTGCCCTCGATTATGTGTCGTTTAACAACAACGAAGGATATAAATTTAATGTGAATAACAGCGCTAGCTTTATT
>MFUU01000011.1 GCA_001785805.1 Candidatus Nomurabacteria bacterium RIFCSPLOWO2_01_FULL_39_17 | reverse complement strand
TTCTATCGTTGTTAAGGCACAGGGCTAAACGCATTATTTAAAATTTCTTTTATGGAAAATCCTTATAGTCGTATTCGCCGTTTAAAAATTTTTGGCAAATTGCCTGCAAAAAACGAAATAGAAAAGGCTATTTTATCTTTTTCGAAACGGGAATACATTATTTTCTTCGCGCTCATAGCCATACTGCTCGTAAGCACTCTATCCATATTGCAAAAGATAAACAAGTCTTTCCTGATACAAGTGCCGATGCAGGGCGGATATATCTCTGAGGGTATCGTTGGCACTCCCCGCTTCATAAATCCGGCGTTGGCGCTCTCGGATGCCGATCGTGATCTGACGACATTGATTTACTCCGGACTAATGAGGAAAGACCAAAATGGTAAGCTAAATCCCGACTTAGCGGAGAAGGTGGAGAATTCTAAAGATAACTTAAATTATACTTTTACTCTAAGAGATAAAATATATTTTCAGGACGGCACAATGGTAACTGCTGACGATGTCGTTTTTACCATAAATACAGTCAAGGATCCAATACTCAAAAGTCCGCGCAAGGGAAACTTCGATGGAGTCGTAGTAGAGAAAATTGACAACAAAACAGTCAAATTTACTTTAAAACAACCGAGTTCAGTTTTTTTAGAAAATATGACGCTTGGCATTATGCCGGTGCGCCTATGGAACGCCTCCCCTATTGAACTCAATGATGCGAATACAAACCCAATAGGTTCAGGGCCATATCAGATTACAAAAATAAACAGGGAATCATCCGGCTCTATAAATTCTTATGAACTAACGGCATTTAAAAAGTGGAATTTGGAACAGCTATATCTGGAAAATGTAAATTTATTCTTTTTCTCCAATGAAGAAGACCTAATATCAGCGCTAGAGAAGGGTACGGTGGACCAGATAAGCTCCATTACCCCGAAGAATGCGAATATTTTAAAAGAAAAGAGCTATCGTATAGAGTTTTCGGTTCTGCCCAGAGTATTCGGACTTTTCTTCAATCAAAATCAAAATCAAATTTTTACCGATAAGCGCGTGATACAAGCAATCAATGAAGCAATAGACAAAGAGCAGATTATAAAAGGGGTGTTATCAGGATATGGAGTCGTGATTAACGATCCGATACCGCCAAATATCATCGCTTATCAAAAATTAAAAGCGGAAAATATTCCCACTCCGGAAGAAAAGCTGGCAAAAGCAACCGAGATTCTGGCCAAGGACGGATGGAAAGTAGGCTCCAGTGGATTCTTGGAGAAGAGTTTTGTGATAAATAAAAGGAAGACAAACAAAGTGCTGGAATTTTCTATTTCAACGGGCAATACTCCGGAACTGGTGAAGTCCGCGGAATCGATACAGAAAAATTTGCAAGCTGTTGGTATGAAAGTAGATGTAAAAATTTTTGAAACCGGAAATTTAAATCAGTCCGTTATCCGGCCGCGAAATTATGATACATTGCTATTCGGACAAATTATAAATAATGAGTCAGACCTGCTCGCTTTCTGGCACTCTTCGCAGAGGAAAGATCCGGGGCTAAATGTCGCAATGTATACTAATACGAAAGTGGATAAAATATTGGAAGACGCTTTTATAACCATTAATGAAGAAAATAGAATTAAAAAATACGTTCAATTCGAAGATGAAATCAGAAAAGACATGCCGGCGGTATTCTTATACAGTCCGAGCTTTATATATATAGTTTCTAAAAATCTGCAGGGGTTAAATATTAATAGCATAACCTCTCCTGCCGATAGATTTCTAAACATCCAATCTTGGTACACACAGACCGATAATGTTTGGAAAATATTCGCCAACTAAAGTAAAATGACAAAAAAAACAAGACTATCGTTCAGTTCTCTCTCTATCGATGATACGAAGCCTATCCGTCCGGCGGGTGGGCCTATTTCCCGCAGTACCGGCACTCCCGCTAAAGAACTGCATAAAGACCACCATAAGAAAAAGTCGGTAAAAAGTTCTACTTACCAATACTCAAAGAAAAGCTATGGCGCAGGCCGTGGCCGAAGTCATTCCGGATACAATGGAAGAAGCCAATATAAAAATCTAAATGAAAAGAAAATTCCGCCACCGGAAGAAGGAGTGGTGCGCATTGTCCCGCTTGGCGGATGTGAAGAAGTAGGTAAGAATATGACTGCCATAGAAATCGGCGAGGATATAATAGTCGTCGATGCTGGTATGCATTTTTCTACCGAAGATACTCCGGGAGTGGATTATGTTATACCGAATACGACTTATCTTGAGGAACGTAAAGATAAAATCCGCGCATTGATAGTGACGCACGGACATTTGGATCATATCGGAGGTGTTCCGCTCGTACTC
Organism: Candidatus Nomurabacteria bacterium RIFCSPLOWO2_01_FULL_39_17; assembly: GCA_001785805.1. Lineage (GTDB taxonomy): Bacteria > Patescibacteriota > Minisyncoccia > Phycocordibacterales > UBA9973 > UBA9973. Next base: position 8,971 of record MFUU01000011.1, on the reverse strand, counting down.
TCCCGCATTGGCAATCCGCCGGTGTACTCCCGCAATCTCTCTATCCTGATGATGAGGAAAAGGCAAGCAGAATTCCCGCAATTACCGACAATGAAAGAAAATATCGTAGAGAAAGACTCGGTCATCACTTGTGGAAAAATAAAAGTAAGATTTTTCGGAGTTACTCACACTATCCCGGATTCTATGGGTATAATTATAGAAACAAATAATGGCTGGATAGTAACCCCGGGAGATTATAAGCTCGATCAAATAGACGGAATTGTGTCTGAAGCCGAGGAGAAAGAATACTCCGTCTTTGATAAGGCTAAGGTTCTGCTTCTGATGACCGACTCCACCAATATAGAAAATGAGGGTTTTTCTTTACCGGAAGAAAAAGTGCATCGGGGCTTAGAAAATTTGTTAAAAAAAATAAATGGTCGTATAATCATAGCCGCTTTTGCTTCTCATATTACTCGCCTTGCTTATATAGTAAAATTCGCTGAAACTCTGGGAAAGAAGATAGCCATAGACGGGCGTTCAATGAAAACAAACATCGAGGTGGCCATTGAGGCAAAATTATTTGCGCCCAAAAAGGGCACCATCATACCAATCGAGGAAGTGAACGATTATCCACTCGGCAAAGTCGTTGTCCTGATGACCGGAGCTCAAGGCGAAGAATTCGCATCGCTTAACCGCGCCGCCAATAAAACTCACACGAAATTCTCCCTTCACGGCGGAGATACGATAATCCTTTCCTCCTCTATCGTTCCGGGCAATGAATTGCAGGTCCAAAAAATGAAAGACGGGCTAACCAGGCAGGGCGTACGCATCATTAGCTACCGCACCGCTGGCGAAGATTTCGTACATGCGACCGGCCACGGCAACCAAGAAGATATAAAATGGCTCCATCGAAAAACTCATCCGAAGTTCTTTATACCGATTCACGGCTGGCATTCAATGCTGGTGCGCCACAAAGAGCTGGCAATGGAGCTCGGCATGTCGGAAGAAAAAATTATTGTGCCGGACAACGGTTCGATTATTGAAATCTCCCCCGATGGACAAAAAATGGTGTTGCGCAAAGAAAAAGCGCCCAGCGGCATAATGATGGTGGATGGTGTGTCTATCAGCGATACGCAGGATGTAGTTATTCGCGATCGCGTAATGCTTGCGCAAGACGGAATGTTCGTGATTATCGCCTTGGTTGACCAGAAAACCGGAAAATTGAAAAAATCTCCGGACCTTATTTCTCGAGGCTTCGTATATCTAAAAGAAAATCAGGAACTGCTTCGCCAGGTGCGAATAATGATAAAAAAATCAGTGGAAGACGCAACGGCCAGAATGTCTCTTTTTAACACTCACGGAGCTCCTGTAGACTTTGATCATATTAAATCAGCCTTGGGAGAAAATATCTCAAAATTCTTGTATCAAAAGACAGCCAAGAGGCCTTTGGTCATACCAGTAGTGTTGAGTGTATGAAAATAAAAAGAACAATAATATATTTAGCCGGCTTTCTCTTCTCCATACCGCTTGCGCTCACATCCTACATTAATTCAAGCTTTTTAGAAAATTTCGTAAATAAATACTATTTAAGCGCGCTCTATATAGTCGCTTCTATTATTACCATTTTGGGGTTAATGGAAATGCCTAGAATTTTGACTCGTATCGGCAATCGTTTGACTTCCCTTGTATTCAGCTTGTTGCTGTTTTTCGCACTTATTTTGCTGGCTTTCGCCGATAGCAGTTATGTGGTGATATTCGCTTTCATCCTTTATTTCACAACCGGCAATATATTAATCGCCTCACTTGATATTTTTATAGAAGATTTCTCCAGTAATTCTTCCATCGGCAGATTCCGGGGATTTTATATGACAATAATGAACCTTGCCTGGGTAATAGCCCAAATGATTTCCGGTTCAATTATTGCCAAAAGCTCTTTCACCGGTATTTATTTGTTGTCATCCATATTTATGTTATTGGTAGCGTTTATTTTTATTTTCTTTCTATCCAACTTTAAAGACCCGCAATACAAGAAAGTTCCCGTATGGAAAACTATAAAATTCTTCGCCCGTAACAAGCACGTTTCGAAAATCTATTTCCTAAATCTTATTTTGAAATTCTTCTACGCTTGGATGGTGATTTACATGCCGATATATTTGCATGAATATTTATTCTTCGGCTGGGAAAAAATCGGTATTATCTTTACCATTATGCTTCTGCCTTTCGTATTTCTATCATACCCGCTGGGCGAACTCTCAGATAAAATCGGCGAAAAGAAAATGCTTATTTATGGATTTCTGATAAGCGCATTTTTCACTTTCTTGATTCCCTTAATCAGCGAGCCTAAATTATGGCTCTGGGCAGGAATACTTTTCGCCACCCGCGTCGGCGCGGCAACTATCGAGGTGATGAGCGAGAGCTATTTTTTCAAAGTTGAAACCGAGGAGAATGCCGATGCAATAAGTTTTTTCCGCAATACAACACCCATCGCTTATATCATTGCTCCGCTTTGCGCTATTTCTGTTTTTTACTTTGTACCATCATTCAAATACCTTTTCTTCGTATTAAGCGCGATAATGTTTACGGGACTGTTTATATCGTTCCGCTTGCGGGACGTAAAATAATTAGCTATCTTGAGCAGCTTCGAGTACTACGAAAACGTTTTTCTCTTCGCCCCGATGCAGAACTTTCAGCTTTATTGTTTGGCCGATTGATTTCTGCCGAATAACGGAGGCCAAACTTGTTTTATCGTCCAATTTCGCTCCGTCAATTTCAAGAATTATGTCGTTCTCAACAATGCCGGCTTTATCTGCCGGACTACCGGGAATAACTGCAGGCTCGTTGGCGTTAATTCCGGTTTTTACCAACACTCCGTAATCAACGGTTAAATTATTCTTGTCTTTTATTTCTGTATTTATTGTTACATAACGGATACCCAAATACGGACGAATAATTTTGCCGGTTGATTTTACCGATTCTATCGCGCCCCGAACATTGTTTATTGGCAGGGCAAAACCGACATTCTGGGAACCTTGCGCTATAGCGACATTCACTCCGATTACCCGACCGGAAAGATCAAGTAAGGGTCCGCCGGAGTTTCCCGGGTTTATGGCCGCATCAGTTTGAATTACATGATCAAGCACTTCTACATTACCAGAATTATCTCCAGCGGTTATGGAACGGGCGAGACCAGAAACCACTCCCACCGAAACAGTATTTCTGTATTCACCAAGCGCATTGCCTATGGCTATAACGCTCTGGCCAATTTGCAGAGTATCGGAATTGCCAAGTGAAAGGTATGGGAACCCTAAACCTTCTATTTTTATAAGAGCGATGTCAAGCACCGGATCACGGGCGACAACTTTTGCATCATGTTTTTTGCCATTGTTGGTGAAAACGGTGTATTCGGCGCTTTTCTGGTCAACAACATGCTTGTTGGTAACGATGAGACCATCGGCAGAAACAAAGAATCCCGATCCCCCGCCGATTTCTTTCCTTTCAGTGCCATTCTGGCGATATTGCGGAATATTAAAGTTGAAGTTAAAACCGGGAAACATATCGCCGAAAGGATTGTTATTCTGGTTTGGATCGATATAGGCTTCATATTTCGGAACTTGTTGGGAAATGATTATAGAAACAACGCCCGGATTGGTCTTTTTCACTGCGTCAATGACAAAAGTTTCTTGAGAAAAAATTGATTGTTTCTCAATGATCCTTTCAGTGGCAACTTTCGCGCCATTTTCTCCCTCTATACTTTGGATTTGCGCATCTTTCATATATTCTTTTGCAAAATAGCCAAAAATATTTGCTCGGTAATACCAAACTACGCCAAAACCCAACGCTATAATAAGCAAAGACGATAATAGGCCAAGTAAAAATACAAAAACAAGATTTTTGTGGTAAAAACTCTTTTTAATAAATTTTATCAGGGGTAACTCCTGCATAGTAATAAATTATATTTATCTTCTATTTTTTAGCAAGTGGTTTTTGAAAGTATGCTTTTTATAGGGCTTTAAACGGACGATATTAACCACTAGACCTTTGTTTTTCAAGTCTTTTTTAAGACTTTTTGTGTAATTCCTCTGATCATAACCAAGCGCAATAATATCAGGACGCTCTTTTAATATATGCGGTAGGTGATTTTTAATTCCAGCCAGAACTACCCGGTTAACTAATTTACATTTTTTGGTCAAAATTGCTCTTTGTTTCTCGCTAAAAATTGGTCTTACTTTTTTTATTTTATAAACATTTTTATCACGTGAAATAGAAGCGATTAGGAAAGATCTCTTAGATAGTTTTTTAGCCTGTCTAAAAAAATCAAGATGCCCTTGATGCAGTCCGTCAAAAGTTCCAAAAACCATAATCTTCGTTCGAGTCTTGCCCATATATAAAAGAATTTATTCTACCAGACCAAAGACAACACCCAGGGCAATGGAATGGCAAGCAACATAAGTACAGCCCCGAGGAGTCCAAGATTTTTATAGAAGTTCACATGTTCCCCCATTTTCTGCATCGGATCTGACACGGTCCAGTATTGATGCATCTTAAATGTGACAAAAAGCAAGAATATGGAAAGCAAGAATATGGAAAGTTTTATGTAAATACCGAGCACAATTCCCAAACCACCAAGAAGAAGCACGAGCCCCGTTACGAATACCGCAACTTTCGGCATTGGCACGTCCTTTGACTGCGCATAACCGGTGAGTATATTCAAATTCTTCAAATGGTTATAGCCGTTTTTAATAAAATAACCCCCCAACAATACTCTGCCTAGCAAAAATAAATAGTCCATATGTTTACCTGTCCTGTAGTGAGCTTTGCTCTACTACTGGGATATTCTTAAATTTTTAATAATTTACATTATACCACCTTTCTCTATTTTCTGTATTCTACTATTTTTCCGGCTTTTATCTCCACGCGATCAGCTTTCCGCAAATTTACCCCATTGGACAATATATTGTAATGCTTTATTTTATCCAGTTCTTCATCTATACCCCATAGATTCTCTTCTGCCATCATCCAATATTTTTCAAAAATATTCAAATTAAGAAGCTTGGAATATTTACGCAGGGTTTTTATTCCATTGTCGAGAAAATATTCATGAAAATAAGACATCACAAGTTCATGAATGTTTTTATAAATGGCATCTCGATATCTGAGTGCTGAGTGATTAGTTTTTGAAAGCGCACCCCAGAAGCCATTTATTCGAAATGGCGCAATGATATGGTCATAATCTTCCTTGGTAGTTTGCAGATGAAGTATAAATGGAGAGAAACCATGAAGTGAAAGAATGTATGCACCAAGCAGTGCACCTTCAAAACAATGCGCATTTTTTTCCCGTAAAACTCGGAGCGGGGATCTTAGTGTTTCCCCTTTCTTTTCAAAATTAAATTTCAAACTATTCAAAAAATTCTGCACTTTTGTCGGTGTATTTAATCTCTGTATCAACTTTATTTCTTTTTTAGTAAATGTTGGCATATTATTTTTATACGTATTCGTATACGTATATCTTTCTATTCAAACTCTGTGGTAGCTGGGGGTTTGGGGGTAAAATCAAAGAAGACACGCACTATTTGAGAATGCCGTGATAGGGCGCTAATAATCTCCTCGCACACTTTCTTGGACAAATAAAAGCCCTTTACCGTCATAAAATCGTTCGTTTCTACGGTACGAACGACTAAAGAATATCCATAAACACGCCCATCCCCCTTTACTCCGACACTCTTTACTCCCAAGAGCGCGACGATCGTTTGAGAGATTTTGTCGTATAAATTATGTTTCTTTAAAATCCCTGCAACTTCTGCATCTGCTTCGCGAACAACCTCTAGAAGCTCTTCGGTAACGGGTACTCCAACAATTCGCAAATACAATCCTGGACCCGGAAAAGGCTGTCTTTTGGATACAAGTTCATCTAGGCCGAATTTATGCGCAAACTCCCGAACTTCAAATTTGAAATAGTCCGATAAGGGCATTATTTCTTTCAGTCCTAAATCAAGATCCACATTGTGATGCGTCTTTATAAGCGCCGATTCCCCGCCGCTAGCAGACTCGATCAGGTCTGTTGCCAGCGTTCCCTGTAACATGTGCGTCGACTTGTAACTCTTCGCCACTTCTTTAAAAACTTCTCCATACACTCTACGGAAGGCAGAACGCTTCTCTTCTGCATCTATAGTTTTGCCTATTTCTGTTATAAATTTTTCTTTATATTTGTCTATTACTTCCAGATTTATTCCCGCATTCTTTGCTATCTCACGCACTTTCTCTATTTCACCCTTGCGCATCCCGCCGGTATCTATCATAAAGGACTTCAATTTGCTCCCCAGAGCAGGCGCAAGTATCGCTGAGAGGGTCGTTGAGTCTACTCCTCCGGAGACTCCAATGATAGCAGTACCATCACCCAATTCTCTTTTAGTATTTTCTCTTATTTCTTTTATCGCATCTCCTTTAGAATAATCTTGTCCGCAACCACAAATAGAACTCACAAAATTATTTAAAATAATATTCTCATCTTCCGTCTCTTGCACTTCTGGATGAAATTCTACCCCCCAGAGTTTCTTTTTCTCGCACTCTATCGCTTCTATTACATTACCAAGAGAAGAGGTGGCGGTGACGGCGAAACCCTCTGGCACACTTCTAACTGAGTCTCCATGGGAAGCCCATGCTTGAATCTTTTCTCCTAAACCTTGAAATAGCTTGCTTTTCTTTTTATCAAAATTAACTTCGACTGGTCCGTAGGATTTACCTTCTTTCACCCGATGAATGGTGTTCTTATCGTGCACATAAGCAAGCCATTGCATACCGAAACAAATACCAAGAATTGGTATATTTAAATCAAGCAATTTTTTCGGTACCTTCGGCGCATCAGCATCATATACGCCGGCTCTGCCACCGGAGAGAATTATCCCTTTGGGCCTGTTCTTCCCTATCCATTCTAAAGATTTTTCTGGATGCACTATGGCAGAATGAAAGCCCAAATAGCGCAGACTGCGCCTAATTATCTGGGTGTATTGAGAACCTAAATCTAAAATGAGTATTTGGATATCTTTTTCCATATTTAATTCTTCTTTCCGTAAAAATGAGCAACAGAGAGAAGAACCAAAAGGGCGAAGAAGGCTGTAAGCGCCATCATCGGTATAGAAATATATCCGCCAAATTCCAAAACCAAACGCTGATAGCAAGATACTCCGGATGCGTCACAAGGCAGGTTTGAACTTTCTCCAAAATAATAGAAAAAATTCTGGTAAATAGAAACGAGAAAACCGGCGCAGACTAGGGGCAATGCATAGCGTATCACACGCCTGTCTTTATCCCAGAGAGCTACGCCAAACATCAATAGTGTTGGGAACATAAAGACTCTCTGCCACCAGCACAGTGAGCACGGAAGAAAATTAATAATTTCTGAATAAACTAATGGAAACACTGAAGCAAAAAGAGAAATCAAAAAAGTAATAGGAAGAAAATGTTTATCGATAAAATCTAAAAAAATATTTCTCTTCAGACCAAAAAACAGCGTAACAAGTGCGGCTACAGAAAAAATTTGAAGTAGGATTGCACCTGTTCCGAGAAATATATTCAGATAATGAACATTCTCTACACTCATCCCGTTAGAAATTTTTTTTATCTAATAATATTGACATATTTTTATATTTTGAATTTCTAACGGGACTCATGTTATTCAGGCAATATGCAGGAGGTCTTTTCAGCTAATTGATTTAAGGAAATTTCTCCATTCAGGCGGGATCCGTCGGCAAATTCCCAAGTTGGGTAACCATCGATATTTTTATCCTTGCATATTTGTATCTGATTCCGACCATCAACTGTAGAACATTCCACATAAGGTAATAATTTGGCAGACAAACCGAAAAGTTTTTTCTGCGCTTGGCAGTGTGAACACCAAAAAGCTCCGTAAAAGACAGCCCCCTTATCCTTTAAACATTGCGCAAGGGTATCGTATTTACCAGGTTCAGCTGGTGCAACATCTTGTTGAAGTAAAATAGTTCCGATCGTTCCTATTATTAAAACAACTATCACAGAAACAAATATTTTTATATTGGTCATCTATTTATTATAACAAAGTAATTTTAATAAAACATTTTCGGCAAAAATATAATCAATCCTACGATAATGGCAACAAATACAGCAAGGAGCACTGCGGAAGCTGAAACATCCTTTGTATCACGAGCATATGGATGGTATTCCGGCGAGGTTAAGTCTATGTCTATCTCTATGGCGGTATTAAAAGCTTCCGAAATTAGCACCAAGCCAATGGCAAAAACAATCAGCATCCATTCAATACCAGAAATCCTGAAATAAAAACCGAGAAATACTACAAGCAGCGCCGCAAATAAATGCACAAATAAATGCTTAGTGGTTTTCCCAAAAATATACATGCCGCGAAAAGCATTAATAAACCGCCTAGCGTACAGAATTCTATGCCGGGCATTATCTTCTTTTTTCACTTCCCACTTGGTTTTTTCTATTGAATTCACGAATTTATTGTACGGTTAAAGTACCAAACATGCCCGCAGCCCTGTGTGAACCGACAGAACAGTAATACTGGAAACTGCCCGCTTTGTCTGCGGTAAATTCTAAAATTTCTTGATAGGGAGATTGCATTTGTTTAGTAGCAACACTGAATTCATCTATCTTAAAGTCATGAAAACCAGTAGTGTTCTTGAAAATTATTCTAACTTGATCGCCCTTATTAACCGTAATTGTTTTGGGGTTAAAAGAAAAACTAACACCCTCTACGGTAAATTCTTTCACCCCAGTACTATCTACTACCATTTCTGGAATAGTATTATCTTCTGTGGGTACTGGCATTTCTGAATTTACTGTACCGTCTATATTTAGAACCGTATTGTCGTTTACAGCCGGAGCTTCAAGCTTTCCCTTATCCATGAAAAATACAACACCCAAAACCAACACAAACAAAATAAATAACACAGTAAATGTTTTTTGCATAATGTTTTAATTAAATACCTGTAATTCTAGT
>MFUU01000010.1:1935-50580 GCA_001785805.1 Candidatus Nomurabacteria bacterium RIFCSPLOWO2_01_FULL_39_17 | reverse complement strand
GATTTCCAAACCGTAGTCAAGATCAATCGGAGTTCCAACATCGGTCTCCATTACTAACAAACCGGCTGATTTTCCAGAACCAGCTAAAGCAACACCGTTGTTGTTAAAGGCAGTTACGGCAGCAACACGATCAGTAGCACCGGTCAAAGTAAGCGTAGCTGATGTTCCAAATCGTCCCAAAACACCAGTTGTAAGATTAGACAAAGTAACTGCGCCCGTCATTTCGGCAGCTCCTATGACACCAGCACCCCATCGGCTCTTGGTCACTCCATCTGTATATTTAACCAAGCCATGAAGCGCGTAATCTTCTGCAACAGAATCAGCATATCTTATCAATCTGAAGCGAGCGGCAGAGAGAGTTTTAGCCGTATCTGCCGAGGCAACGTCGTTATCGTCAACATGGACATCAACCGCTCTTACATTGCTGTCGTTAATAATCACGCCGCTTCCCGGAACAGTCGAGCTAAAAGCTCCAACTAGAATAGGCTGGGTTGCTGCTCCGCCGGCAAAGTTAATTCCAGTAGTTGCTGTATTAGCAACGCTCATACCTGTGGTGAAAGTTCCGGCCAAATTAATACCGGTTGTTGCAGTTCCAACCTGAATACCTGTTGTCGCGGCACTATTCTGGATTTCCAAACCGTAGTCAAGATCAATCGGAGTTCCAACATCGGTCTCCATTACTAACAAACCGGCTGATTTTCCAGAACCAGCTAAAGCAACACTATTGTTGTTGAAGGCAGCTACGGCAGCAACACGATCAGTAGCACCGGTCAAAGTAAGCGTAGCTGCTGTTCCAAATCGTCCCAAAACACCAGCTAAAAGATTAGAGGCGGTAACTGCGCCAGTTGTTTCTGCCGCTCCCATTACACCAGCGCCAAATCGGCTTTTGGTCAACGCTGAATATTTAACTAAACCATGAACTGCATAATCTTCTGAATCAGAGTTAGCATATCTCATTAATCTAAAACGACCAGCGGAAAGGAGCACGGCCGTATCTGTCGTGGCAACATCATTATCGTCAACATTGATGTCCACTGCTCTAGGAGTAGTGGCATTAATAGTCAATCCACTTCCTGCAACTGTTGAACTCAAGGTTCCAATCTTGAATGTTCCACCTACAACCGTACCAGATGCTGCGCCACCGATTGTGATAACGTTAGCTGGAGTGGCATTATCGCCGATATGAATCGTCTTAACACCCGTTCCGGTGCCAAGATTAATCGTTTTTATGCTATTGCCACTGGCCAAATTCATGGTCATAGCGCCAGTTGAGTCGCCGACACTGATTGTGCCGGTTTGCCCAGCAGCGCCAATTGTGATAGCCGAACCTACTGCTCCGGTCAAGGTAAGCGCGCCACTACTGGTAACGGTTAACGCATCGAGGGTGAGCGTAGCACCTGCAGAACCAACTCCTACTCCCACGACAAGAGCTAGAGTGAGAAAACCAATTAAAAATATTTTTTGTATTTTTTTCATATTTTAATAATAAAAACTTAATAATAATAAGATGGAGTATTAACTCCATATCTCAACTTCGTTCGGACATTATGAAAATATAACTAGATACAATGTTTTGATTTCGTTCGGACATTATATAAACAAATTTATATATGCTCCTCGCTAGTCAAAATAAACTTTCACATGCTCCTCGCTTGTTGGGACAATTTTCTTTAATTGCTTAATAATGCATTTATAAACAATCAAAGACGGGCAAGAGCGCATTCGACACGCTGATGCATTTAATGATTATACAATATTGAAAAATATTAGAACATAAATATGTGGATAACTTGTAAAAATTTATGAGAGATTATTTTTTATAAATAATAAAGGACATTCCTTTGAGAAAGTTCTCAAGGAGGGTGTCCTTTATAAAAATTACATTCCTAATTGCGTCTTTAAATCAGTTAAGATATCCCTGCGGTCCTGGTTGATTTCAAAATCCCAAATAAAACCGAGATTTTGCTGGGCCAGAGTTGTGTTGCCGTTTTTGATATTGGTTCTAATTTTAGAGATATATACATCCGCCAGCAAGTTCGCTCCTTCTGGACGGAACATCATTTGCAGAATTTTATTGGCATAACTTTCAGCGCTATTCAAATCTCCAGCATTAAAAGCATCTCGGCCATATTTTTCTAGAGTCAAAATGCGAATATAACGGAAACGCCAAGCTTCGGGAACTTTATCGTAGACGATGGTGGAAACTCTAAGAGAATTTGCCAAATCCCCTTTCACCCAGTATTTATCCGTTGCGTAAACATATAATTGACTCTCCAAAGCGGTAAACTCTTGGTTCATCCAGCCATTTTTATAAACTTCTTGCAATAATGAAGCGAAAGATTCAAAGTCGCGATTATCTACGGTCTTTTTTAGCTTGGTTAAAAGGTCTTTTTGTTCTGTGGTTAAATTAGATTGCGTGTTATTAGTATTTGGTTTTATCTCTGCCGGTTTATCTGGCACAGATACAACATCATCTGGTATTTCTACCTCAATATTATCTACCGGAGCAATCACGCTTTTACTTTTCAACAAAAAAACTCCACTAATAATAATTAATATAACAACAATAAAACTTATATATTTTTGTTTATTTTGATTCATAACAATTTCTATTATATAGAATGTCTCAATAAACGCAAACCCCGTAGTGAATTTTACTAGCAACCACTAGCAAGGACAGTCCTTGCTAGTGGTTTATAAATCGAAAGAAAGATAATCATCAATAAAATTACTAAAGTCCTTTACTTTCAAAAAATACTTTGGGAAAACATGCTTGTTAATAATATTCCCTTCCGGACGTTCTTTCCCGACATAGTCTTGATAACTTGAATATGTATATTTTTCAAGAAAACTTTTCCATGACTTTGAATTTTGTTTATATATCAAATTTTCCCAACCAGAAAATTCTAAGTCGAGCGGGTTTAAGTGTATATATCCGAATAAATGTTTAAGGTAATTGTCATCTTTAATATGTTTTGATTTAAATGGTCCACCAAAAAGTCCGCCGGTGCGGTGATATTTAATATTAAAAAACATTGAATATCCAGTACCAAGTTTTTTCATAAATTGTGAAATTCCACTTTCTGTTTCTTCTTTAAGAAGAATGTGAAAATGATTGGCCATAAGACACCACGCGCCTATTGAAACAAGTGGCTTCCCTTTATCGCATTCCAAAATTTCCTTATAACTTTTCTTAAGAATATTTAAAAGATTATCAAGCCTGATTGGTTCGTCACTGTTGGCAACATATAAAAGCATCATAAAACGACGGTAGTCATTTAATGATTTAAAAATAATCCGTTTATCGATACCGCGATTGTAAATATGATAATACTCTCCAGGAATAAAAGGATCTTTTCTTTGCATTATTTAATTATAATCCTATCCCTCCCCACTAGCAAGGACTGTCCTTGCTAGTCTTGTTGGTGGGGAAAGATGCCCAGAGGGAAAAGGAAGCAAACAAAAAACACCCCTGAAGGGGTGTTTTTTGAAGTTTGTAGTATTCGACCTCTACAAAATTTAGATTAACTTAGAACTAGAATCCCGAGGTACCACCACCAGCAATAGTTGGGGTCGTATCTGTAGCAGCAGCTCCCGCCAAAGCGGTGCCCTGCATATCTTTTACCGTACCGGCAACATCAGCTAGCGTATCAGGAGCTTTTGCGTCAACTAACGCAACAGCACCAGTCACAGAAGCAAGGGTAATTGTCAATTGCTTTCCTGTTGAGTTTAGGGAAAGATCTACAGTACTTGCAGTCACAGCGGTTTCACCAGCACCCGATGAAACATCAAATGTGGCAATACCGGCAACAGTTACAACACCAGCAGTTGACATTGTAATCGTACCAGTACTTGTAGCAACTACGTCTTCTACAGCAGAACCACCAGGAACCATGGTTGTGTTTATGGTGGAGGCATCAACCATTTCACTAAATACAATCAATATAACATCACCGGCATCAACTAAATCATCGGTAGTTCCACTTGAGGTTAAGGTAGCGCTAGCAATTACTGGAGCAGTTGTTTCAGTTGTGCCAGATGCCAAGACTGAAGACAATTGACCGCCGTTGATGATAGATGTTGCTTGATTTACCCACTGTTGAGCGGTTGTAGTTGCAGTCAAGCCATCACTCCAACTTACGCTATTTCCTGCAACAAGATTTAGTGTAGTGGAAGATGAACCAAGAGCTGCAAAGCTAAACTTTACATTACCATTAGCGGCAAATCCGATATCAGCGCGAACTACATAACTTCGTGAAGTATTTTCATCAATCTCGTTTGTAGCACCGGCTGAACTCAAAGTACATCGCCATTTCGTAGCTGAGAGACCGACACAAGTCGTGACATAAGTACCATTATTATCGTATTCAGAAGGATACAATAACATATTGGCTACGTTGGCACTTGCGTTAGAAGACTTGCTAGCTGTGATATCAACATAAGTTAATGTTGCGGTATTGGCCGCAGTATCAGCTGAATTGTTTGCGGCTGAAACCGTGAAGCCGAACACATACATAGCTGAAGCGCCGTTAGATGCTCCAGACGGAGAATCGGATTTGAGGGCAACACTAAGCTTGGTATTGAGAACTGTCATTGCATTACCAATGATACCGGCATTGGTTGCTGATGCAATAGTGTTGTTTAAACGATAGATCTTATCGGCGTCTGCATCCATTGCTGTAGCGGTTGTGCCGAATGCGCCACGAGTTACAGTAAGTGTTCCGCCATTATCAATAAGAACAACCATTAACTCTTCCGTTGTTGGGTCCCAATCACTACCACCGTCGTTATCTACGAAGATGATATCGCCTGGCTGGAATACACCACCGTTAGGAGTGATTGTCGTCGCTGTAGCAGCCACAATAGCGGCTGCATCAGTAAATGTTGAATCAACATATGAGCGTCCGCCAACAGCGGTGCTGTTTGCGTGAACAAGAATACCGGTTGAGTTTATGAGAGCAGAACCACCAGCAGTAAGCGTAGCAACGCCTTCCGCCTCTAATGTTCCTAAGAACAATTTAGGAGTAAGTCCGGAAACTGCTGCCTCACCGCTTGAAACATAAGTCGGAACCGCTTTCAGGTATACGCTACCGTTAGCAGGAACTGTTACGCGACCTGTGCCGGTAAGGTTCCAGGTAGCACTACCGGGATTCGTACCATCATTGCTGATGGTCTGAGCAGTACCAACAGAAGCATAGGTGCCGGCAGATGTTGCGGACCACATAAGGTCCAGAGAAGAAATAGCCACGCTATTGGCAGTTGTATCTGCGTATAGAGTAACTTTCTTGACATAGATATCTTCATTGGTGCCGGAAAGCTTGAGTTTCAACATACCGGTTGAATCTGTCATCCCAGCCACAACTTGCGCGGCCTGAGGAGTAGTACTGTCAAGGTAAACGCTAAGAGCTCCGGACGTGGCGCCAGTTGTTGTCTGACCTACAACAGCTCCCGTACTTGCAGTAGTTCCAGAATTTGTGGTTCCAGCAACTGTAAGCGTGGAGATAACTGTGTTCGTACTAAGAGTAGTACCAAGGTCAGCAAAGACTTTAAAGGTCATTGTTGCATTGGCGGCAATCGTCTCGGAAACTGACCATGATTGGCTGGCTGCGCCAATAGGTTTGACTGAAGAGGTCTTTGTACCGTAGGTAACAAAAACATTCGTTACATCATCCGCAGGCGTACCTGTACCGGTGAGAGCCAAAGTAATCGTATCAACATTGATAGATTCATTTGACCCGGAGGTCAAGGTGAAACGAGCAAGCTCTACTGCGGTTGCAGGAAGAACAGCCGTCTGGTCACCATAGCCCTGATTTTTCGCAAGAGTAAGGGTACCAACACCGACAGTCAAAGTATTTGCGGCAATATTAGCAGCCCCAGGGAAGTCTATGGTATTGCCAGAAACTTTTCCTGTAGCGTTGTTCAAGGTTGCATCGCCATACAAGCTAATCAAGATGGTGTGTCCGTTGGCAAGCGCAGTGCCACTCGCAGCATATACGTCAGCGCGAACTTCTATCATAGAAGTTCCGGGCTGGAAGGTGTAATTGATGTTATATGCGGTACCGGCATCGGTAGCCGTAGTGTCCGCATCACGATTGATGTTAGCGGTACTGCCTACTTGCTGACCATCTACAAGCACGCGACCGTTACGCAGAACGGCATCAGCGTTTGAAGATGTGAAGTCAACAGTAAGAGTGTCCGCTTTAACCGCTTCACCGTAGGTTGTAACCTTGTATTTAGCCAGAACTACGTCTGTGCCACTTAGGACAACGGTAGATGAAGGAGAAGTAACATCCTTCTGTACTGTCATCGTACCACCGATGATAGTCTGTTGAAAACCCGTAAGGTCTGAAAGCGTGTCCGAGGCCAAGAATGCAACATTGTATTGGCTATCAACTAGACCAATATCCGTTTTACTCTTGAATTTAAGCGTGAAGTTCTTAGACGCTCCGCCGATAACATCCACCATGACTTTAAAAGTTGAACTACCGGTAATCATTTTGTATGGAGTTGCCGGAACGAAGGTTACAAATCCGTCGTCATCTGCAGAAGCGACAGTAGCTACTGTCGTACTGCCGATAATCAAACGGAAATTTTGCAAATCAGCTTTTGCCACAGAACCAGTAACGTTGATGGCGAAACGAGTCAACCAAGCGTCGCGAGTTGTAATTGTAGCTGTACTCTGCCAACCAACAATATCCAATCCCGGATTAAGGGCGGTATTGGCTGTAGGTGTGACAGTTCCGAAGGCAACAGCGCCTAGTGATGCTCCAGCCGTATTCATCAAGTTACCTGAAAGAGGACTTGAGAGCACAACTGCAGTCTGGCCGGAAGCCGTGTATCCAGTAAGCTGAACACCGACTGTCTCACCTGTCGTAGCGGTAAGAGCAAGGTCAGCGCGAACTGAAATGACTCTTGAACCATTTACAACAAATAATCCGGTCGGGTCGTTGAAAGTAATCACGCTTCCACTAGTTACAGATGAACTGTCTGTCAAACGAGTACTACCATCATAGAGGTAAATATCGTTTAACAAAGAGTCGGAAGAAATACCGATTCTTTTCAAGGTTAGATTTGTAACTGTGCCGCTACCGGTAAAGACAAAGTGAGCAAGATCAACGCCAGCTTGCGAGCTAGTTGCCGATGTTACTACTGTGCCGGATGCCGGAGTGTCTGAAGAAAGCACTACTGCTACCGGACCTGTAGGATTTGAAACTACGGGAGGGGTAACTACTGCAGTACTGCCCCCCATAGCCTTAGCTCTTGAAACAGGACCGAAGACACCGTCAGCTGTTAAACCATTAGCTGATTGCCAAGCCATAACTTTAGCTTTGGTTATAGGACCAAAGTTTCCGTCGGCTACAGCGCCAACTAACGTTTGAAGATTTTTAACATAATCTCCTTTGCTTCCTACCTTTAGAGTCACCGTACCGAAGTTAAGTGAAGATGGCTGAGATACTACAGGAGTACCGCCAGTCAAAGATGCAGAAACATTCGCTACCGTAGCCGCATCTGCTCCAAAAGAGTTAAGCAGGGCTAAAATCGCATTTACTTGATCTGTAGTAAGAGCAGCGTTAGCTGTCCCTCCAACAGAAAGCATGGCTACGCCAAGCATCAAAGTAATTGCTATCTTAGCAGATTTTAACTTTAATAATTTACTCATAATTTTTTTCTACGCCATTAATTAGTTTCGACAAAACTAAAGGCGTATTTTTCCTTTCATTATTTTTAACCCGCCTATATTTGATAAATATTATTAATGCGACGGATATATACAATAATGAACAGATTTGAACTAAACTGAAAACAAAACTCTTCTTGCAAAAAATGCAAGAATTCTCGTATTTTGTTTTCAATGACCTTACTTTTATCCGAACACTTAACTATTAAGTGTACGGACTTACCCAAACAAATTTTTGATCTTTTGTTGGGCTTGTCCTCCCTCAAGATTTTTTCGACGAAATCGTGAGCGAAAACAAACGAAAACCGTAAATACGGAATACGCAGAAATACGCGGTCCGTAATACAGGAGTATTATATAATATAGCCATAAAACACGGCAATATATTATGTGGATAACTTACAATTCACCCTTTTTGAAGGGGAAGGGTAAAATCATCCGTAAATCTATATTCGCATATTTCTAATTTAAAAGCAAGAAAATAGACCCTAGCTTTTAGGCTTTAGGCAACTAGCTTAATGCAAAAAACTAAAGCCTAACGCCTAGTGGCTAAGGCCTAGCTAAAAAATATCGACTCCAGCGTTTCTTTCCTGTTTTATAAAGGACATTGTCTTTTACCATAGAAATCAACTCTCTTTGAAGAGTTTTCTCACTACAAGAAACAAGGGGCCCGCTCGCTTGGGTTTTAATGTCCGTTATAGTAGTCCCATTTGAACTATTTTTAATAATTTTAATTATTTCTTCACGTCTTTCCTTTTTAAAAACGTTAGGGGCAACTGTGTTTGGACTGTTTAAAGTCGTATCGGACAGAGCTTGCATTAAAGTACCGCCCTTTTGGACACCAAGTCTTGCTGAATTCTTATGTCCAATAGATTTGGATTGTTTTCTATCTAGCTTGGGAGAAAGTTCTCCTGTGAAAAATTCCGAAAGATTTATTTGTTTACTTATGCTCCCAACTGTATTAGTAGACTCTCTTATAGATTGATCCAGTTCCATAAACTCTTTTCTTAAAATATTGCAATTCATTGAAGATATGATATTAACCGCTCCGGCAATATCTAAAAAGGACATTATTTCAGATATCTTACTGCAAATGTTGATTGGCGCGGTATTGATGTCTGATATAATCCCAGTTCCTAATGTCCTTAATTTATTCCTCAATGGTTCTTCTTTGTCTATTATGTCCGTTACCATATAAAGCGCTGTAATAAGCTTATTTGTCTTCGTATAAGACAACATAAAAGGCATGCCTTGAGAGCTAGCTCCGTAGGGTGTTACGGACTTATTTTCGGAGTCTTTGAGATTTTTCTGTGTGTCTTTTTGATCTCCAAACATTTGTCCATTATATATAGGACAAGAAAAAAGGCAAGTTAATTTAGAGTTTTCCAGAAACCGAAATTTTTGCCGGTACGGATTTTTCGAAGCTTGAAAAATCCTGAAATTGGTTCGCCGTCGCTCGCCAAACCCCTTAAAAATTTGTTTCCGGAAGACTCAGATGAAGTTGCTTACATTTTTTCGAGCGAGGAATTCGGCTGGGCCGTATGTAGGGAAAAAAAATGCAAGCAACAGAACAGAGTATGCCAAGAAAATTTAGTGTGTTAAAATACATCAATGGCAGTCCTCCAGGGGGCGGATGCTCAAAAATTATAGTCATTAACATTCCTTAATTTTATGGCAAAAAAAGACAGACAAAGATATTCTAAAAATAATTTTCCAACTAATAAGTTAAAAACTGAAACTAAGCACAGTATTTTAGCGATTGTGTTTTTCGTTTTAGCATTATTTTTTTTGATGTCTGCATTTAACGTGGCGGGAGTAGCTGGAAAATTCTTTTATGAAAACCTGCACTATTTACTGGGTGTCGGATATATACTGCTTCCCTCTCTCTTTATGCTGCTCGGATCTTCGTTTTTAAAATCGGAAACTCCAAATATCGGATGGACGCGAACCATAAGTTCTGTAATTTTCCTTCTTTCTTCTCTCGGTATTATTGATGTCGCTTCGGGCGAACACTCGGGCGGATTCTTGGGGAGGGTTTTATCTACCCCATTCATATTTCTTTTTGATAGTTATGCAAGTATCGTTCTTTTGGGCGCGCTTTTAATAATTTCAATTCTTGTAATGTTCGATGCTAGACCGATATTCACGCCGATTTTTGCTAAAATTTGGTCATTAATAAAAAGAAAGAGGAAAGAAGAACCGGTTTTAACCTTAAATGAAGATGAGATAGAGGAAGTTGAAAAATCTATGTCAGAAGAAGAGGAGTTAACCACAAAAGAAAAAATCAAAAGTGCATTGGGTGTCGGAAAAAAGAAAAGTAAAGATGAACCCGCCGACGCTGAAAGCTATGGCGAGGCAATGGAAGAAATTGAATTTAAAAAGCTAAAGCCTAAAGCCTATGGCCTAACGCCTAATTATGTTCCCCCTCCGCTTTCGTTACTTGAAGAAGACAGGGGCAAACCAAACACCGGCGACATCAAGGCTAACGCAAATATTATCAAACGCACACTTGCCAACTTCGGCATTGAAGTTGAGATGGATGAAATAACCATTGGCCCCACGGTCACTCGTTATGCCCTAAAACCGGCCGAAGGAATGAAGCTCTCAAGGATAGTCGGACTGCAAAATGATTTGGCGCTTGCTCTGGCTGCCCATCCGATAAGAATAGAGGCTCCGATTCCCGGAAAATCATTAGTCGGTATCGAGATTCCCAATAGAACAAAATCGCTGGTCGGGCTTGCTACCCTCCTCGCGGATGATAAATTCAAAAATGCTTCAAAACCCCTTACCATAGCGCTGGGCCGCGCTATTTCCGGCAAGGCGATGTTTGACACTCTGGTAAAAATGCCACATTGCCTAGTGGCTGGAGCAACCGGTTCTGGAAAATCAGTCACGATACACTCTATAATCACTTCCCTTTTATATAAAAATGGCCCGGACGACTTAAAATTGATAATGATAGACCCGAAACGCGTAGAACTTACTCTTTATAAGAATATCCCCCACTTGCTTACCCCCGTTATAACCGAAGCAAAGAAAACTATATTAGCGCTTAAATGGGCAGCCAAAGAAATGGACCGACGCTATGACATATTGGAAGCAGAATCCGTGAGAGATATAGAGTCTTATCATAACAATGTCTTCAACAAAGACCCGAAGAAAACCAAAGCTAATGGCGCGGGCGAGATGGTGGAAAATGCCGACCGCCTGCCATATATTATTATCATAATAGACGAATTGGCAGATATAATGAGCACTTACCCGAGAGAGCTTGAATCCGCCATCGTGCGGCTGGCGCAAATGTCCAGAGCGGTGGGCATACATCTTATTCTCTCAACCCAGCGTCCGGAAGTAAATGTTATCACCGGTTTGATTAAAGCCAACATTCCTGCCCGCATTGCGTTGAAAGTTTCTTCACAAGTTGATTCACGCACAATCCTTGACACGGGCGGAGCAGAGAAGTTGTTGGGTGCCGGCGATATGCTCTATTCTTCGGGAGATGCCCAGCCGGAACGACTGCAATCCGCTTTTATTTCGGAGAGTGAAGTAAAGAAAGTTGTCAAATATCTGGCAGATACGTATAGAGACGAAGTGTCGGAAGAAATTTCTATAACTTCCGGAAGTATTTCGGCAGAAAAAAGTATTTTCGAAAGCACGCTCGAAGATGAAGGTGCTGACGACGATGAAATGTATGAGGAAGCAAGGATGTGCGTAGTAGAAGCAGGCAAAGCTTCAACTTCATATTTGCAGAGAAAATTAAAGTTGGGGTATGCGCGGGCGGCCAGGCTGATGGATAAATTGGAAGAGCGCGGAGTGATAGGACCCGGGGACGGCGCCAAGCCGAGAGAAGTATTAGAAAAAATAATGCGCGACGAAAATGGTGATAATATAATATAATTTTTTCGCAGGAATTTCTTTTTCTCAGATCCTCGGAAAAAATCCCCAGACCATTCGTAAAAGTAATTCCTGCTACAAAAGAAAATGAATCAAGATGTAAAAAAAATATTAAAAATCGGCGTGTTGTCTGTCTTTTTTATTTTTATTATAATCTACGCTTTTTTCGTGTCAAAAAATTTGATTTTCGGAGTAAAAATAAGAAATGTAAACCTAACAGATGGAGCAAGAGTTACCAATAGCGTCATGGAGGTACACGGGAATGCTAAAAATGCGATAAACTTGAGCCTAAATGGCAGAGAAATTTCAATAGACAAAGATGGAAATTTCAATGAAACAATTGTTTTGCTTTCGGGCTATAATATAGTTAATATAACAGCCAAAGATAAATTTGGAAATATAAATGAAAAAAATTATAAATTAATATATGAAGCGGGAAATACTTTTTAGAATGGTCTGGGGATTTTTTCCGAGGACCTTATAAAAAGTATTTCCCGCGAAATTATTATGTTGAAGAAAAAAGAGAAAAAAGAAGATAAAGGAGTAGGAATATCAATGCTGGACGATACCGTCAAGGCAATCCAGACAAAATTCGGCGAGGGCGCTATTATGAAGTTTGGCGATTCGCCAAAAGTGGATATCAATGTAATTCCCACCGGTTCCATTGGGCTGGATATGGCACTCGGTGTTGGGGGAATTCCGCGGGGTAGGATTATTGAAATATTTGGACCGGAGTCTTCCGGAAAAACCACACTATCTTTACATATCGTTGCCGAAGCGCAGAAAAAAGGCGGGGTTTGCGCCTATATAGATGCCGAGCACGCAATGGACCCTGAATACACAAAAAAACTTGGGGTAAATATAAATAATCTGTTGATTTCCCAGCCGGACAATGGTGAACAGGCGCTTGAAATAGTGGAGTCCTTGGTACGAACAGGAAAAATTGATGTAGTAGTGGTAGATTCAGTGGCAGCGTTGACGCCGAAAGACGAGATAGAAGGCGACATGGGAGCATATCATGTGGGAAAACAAGCCCGTCTGATGTCGCAAGCGCTCCGCAAATTAACCGCCATAGTTGCTAGATCTAAAACCGTTGTAATCTTCATCAATCAAATCAGGATGCAAATCGGAGTGATGTTTGGTAATCCAGAAACTACTCCCGGGGGTAAGGCGCTGAAATTCTATACTTCGGTCCGCCTTGATATTAGAAAAATCGCCCAAATCAAAAAAGGAGAGGAAGTAGTGGGAAGCCGTACGCGGGTAAAAGTCGTGAAAAATAAAGTGGCTGCACCTTTTAAGCAAACAGAATTTGATATTATTTATAACGAGGGAATCTCTAAAGAAGGAGAAATCATGGCCTTGGGAGAAAAGTTCAAGATCGTAGAAAAAAGCGGAAATTCATACTTTTATGCGCCGAGAGGTGAAGCGAAAGAGAAAGTTAAGTTGGGTGTGGGTTATGATGCTACCCGAACATTCTTGAAAGAAAATAAAAAAATCGGAGACCAAATCCTGAAGGAAATTAGAAAAAAGTTCGCTGAAGAGGAGTCGTAAAGAAATTATAAGATTTTAGAGCGCGAATATTTATCTCGCAGAAGTTTGGTATTTTATTCAGGTCCTCGGATCTCTGGGTCCCTATCCCAGCCAGACCATTCATAAAACACCAAACTTCCACTCAAATTAAAATTTGATTTTTAAAATTGTTCTGCTAGTATATTGCCTATGTCTCAACTTCAATACAGCGAAATTCGTGAAAAGAAAATAATTATTTATGATGACGAGCCCTGCGAAGTAGTGGAGAGTCATGTCGCCCGCACCCAACAGCGCAAACCGCAAAATCAGGTGAAATTAAGAAGTCTGATTTCAGGTAAGGTTTTCCCCGCTACGTTCCACGTGGCTGATTCTGCGTATGAAGCGGAGATTGAAAAAAGAGATGTTGCGTTTTTATATGCAAACAGGGGAGAATATTGGTTCTGCAATCCGAATGATAAAAGCAACAGATTTAAACTTACAGAATCCTTAATCGGAGATACGATGAAATTCTTAAAACAGAACAGCAACGCTATTGCTTTGGTTTGGAATAATGACGGCGAAGAGAAGATTATAAAAGTGACCCTGCCGATTAAAATGGAATTTAAGGTAAAAGAAGCTCCGCCGGCCGTCCGCGGAGACACTTCAAAGGGAGGGATGAAAATAATCACCCTCGAAAACGGAGCAACTCTAAATGTTCCGATGTTTATAAACGAAGGAGATACTATCCGCGTAAACACTGAAACTGGAGAATACGTGGAAAGAGTATAGGAAATAAAAAATCTCACAAAAAGAGACTATGGAGCGCGACGGCGCGAGTCTTGAGAAATTTTTCAGCAGAAAAATATTCGTGCTCTTTTTTAGAGATTTTTTATGAATTTCTATTTAGCGACAAAGGGCAAAAGGCCCAAAAAACGAGCGTTTTTGATAGCTGTAGCGAGTTTGCGCTGGTTTCTGGACGTCACACCAGTACGCTTGTGGCTTATGATTTTACCGTTTGGATTCAGAAACTTCTTTAAAATTTCAATATCTTTATAGTCTATATATTTTATATTGTTGGTCGAAAAGTAATCTTGTTTCATTTGTTATTTTGTATTTTCTTTATAACTTTACGAACTTTCTACTTTATAACTAGAACGGTATGTCTTCCGGGTTAATATCTTCCTCTGGGTATTCTATCGTGTCAACATCTTCGGATCCGGTGGCTGGTTGAGCTTTGCCATTTGTGGTTTGTCCCCCGCTACTGGCACCTCCCTTGGGGCCGAACTGCGTGCGATCGGCAACTATCTCCGTGCGATACTTCTTCTCTCCGCTGGTTTTATCTTCCCAACTTCTGGTCTGCATTCTACCTTCTATCAGCATCGAACTGCCTTTTTTCATATATTGCGCTACTGTTTCTGCCTGACGCCCGAAAACCACAATATTATGATAATCTGCGGATTCTTGACGCGCGCCGTTCTTATCTTTCCAGACACGATTCGTGGCAAGAGAAAATGAACAAACTTTTACACCGGATGGAAGCGAACGAAGCTCCGGGTCGCGGGTAAGATTTCCTATTACAATTGCTTTGTTTAAATACATTGTTTTACTTTACAACTTTTTACTAATAATTATATCGCCACCATAGCTTCTATTTCTTTATCAATCTCTTCTTTATTTATTTCTACTGGAACTCCGATATCCGTTCCACCCACGCCTGGAGTTTTGCGATGAATTGTATCCCGACGAATAAATCTTCTAGCGGCGACAGTATTTTCTTTTATTGTCTTTATTATTAAAAATCTCAAAAAGTTTGAGTCAAGATCTAATTTCTTTTTTAGTTCTAGAACTTTTTCCGGTTCCATTTCAAATTTAGTCCAGCCAAAGTAGGCAGTATCAAATTTATTGCGTACATTTTGCACGTCTTTACCTAGAGTATAAGCAAGCTCTCGCATTCTTGGAATTTCATCTGAAATAACTTGTCCGCTTAAGCTTAGAACAAGTTCTTTTAAATTACCATAGACAGCCGGAATTCCACCCTCTTCTATCGTGGGCACTAAAAGATACCCAACCTCGTAAATTCGAGAATCTGCGTTGTCTTCTAAGTCTAAATCTTTATCTGACATGGATTTCATACTAGCAAAAACCCCTTAAAAACGCAACCCTAAATCCCGAACACTCGTTTGGCATTTGCAATTATTGTTTCTGCGACTTCGTTCTCCGACAAATCCTTCACTTGGGCTATTTTTTTAACCACTTCCCTTACATACGAGGGCTCATTGCGCTTGCCCCGATACGGCGCCGGAGAGACATATGGGGCGTCCGTTTCGGACATAATCATATTAAGCGGTGTATTCCTTATAATTTCATCATAATCATTCGTAAAAGTTATAACTCCTGTAAAAGAAAGGGTAAAACCAAAGTCTACGAACATTCTAGCTTCTTCCAAAGTTCCGGCAAAAAAATGAACATCTCCCTTAACCTTAGAATGTTTTTTTAAGAGTTTTAATGAATCAAGATACGCATTGTTTTTCTTTTCTTTCGGATTATTGCGAATATGTAGCATCAGCGGCTTACCCAATTCATTCGCCAATTCTATCTGCGCGAAAAAAGCTTCTTTCTGCTTCACGATAGATTCTTTATCAAGATGATAATAGTCTAGCCCGCATTCTCCTATCGCTACCGTCTTCGGGTCTGCTAAAAGTTTCCTATAAACTTCTTCGTCAAAAACTTCTCCGCGAGAAGTAAACTCCTTGCCACTCTCGCCCAATTCTTTCTCATCGTGAAAAGATGCACCAGTATGTATAGGGTGAAGTCCAATGATTGCGTACACACCCTTCTCGTATTGATGCGCCATCTCAACAGCTTTCCTTGAAGTATCTACTTGTGTGCCGACATTTATTACCCAAGTATCTTCTGCAAGCGCCCGTTTTATTACTTCATCTCTATCTGCATCAAAGGCCTTAAAATTAACGTGGGAGTGTATGTCTATATACTTGGGCATATTAATCTTTACGTAAAAATAATGGCTTCTCGGGTTTCTTGTTTTCTGTAATTGATTCTTGTATTTTTTCTGATGTCTCTGG
This sequence comes from Candidatus Nomurabacteria bacterium RIFCSPLOWO2_01_FULL_39_17, assembly GCA_001785805.1. Lineage (GTDB taxonomy): Bacteria > Patescibacteriota > Minisyncoccia > Phycocordibacterales > UBA9973 > UBA9973. Next base: position 34,416 of record MFUU01000010.1, on the reverse strand, counting down.
AAGAAAATATTTTAAATGTTCAGCTATGTTATCTAATCCAAGAACTAGTTTTGTTATAATTTCTTTAGCTTTTTTGGGATTGGTTTTTACTAATTTGAAAGGTTCTTCTGATTGAATAATTGAATCAAGTTCGCCAATCCATAGCCAGACGAGCTCAATAGATTTTTGAGTGTCGAAATTTTCCATATGCTTTATAAATTTTGCATCGGGGCGAAGTGAAAATATATCCACGGGTTGAGATAGATTATCTTCAGCCATTTTTATAATTCTAGAAGTTAAATTCCCTAAACCATTCGCAAGTCCTGCATTGTAAGCATCTTTGAAGCGCTCCATAGTAAAAGGACTATCTTCAAAGGTAGAAATCTCGCGAAGAAGAAAATATCGAAGCGCGTCGGTGCCGTATTCTTTCACAATTTCATTCGGATTTATCACATTGCCCAGAGATTTAGACATCTTTATGCCACCCTCTCCTGTAATAAAGCCATGGTAGACAATGGTATCGGTCGTGGGCATCCCGGCAGACATTAGCATCCCCTGCCACATTACCGACTGGAATTTAACCATATCTTTACCGGCAGTTTGAACTTTCTCTCCACTTAACCAAAATTTATCAAAATTATCTTTTTTCCCCGGCCAGCCCAATGTTGAAATATAATTCACAAAAGCGCCAAACCAAACATACATAACTTGTGTATCGTCCCCCGGGATCGGTATTCCCCAGGACAAACGTTCTTTCTTGCGGGAAATTGAAAAGTCTTCCATTGCATTCTCTACAAAATCAATCGCTTCCTTCCGGCGCCACTCCGGGAAAATAACTTTCTCGCCATTTAAATATTCTAGAAGTTGTTTTTTGTAATTTTCTAGTCGGAAAAAATAATTCTCTTCTTCAACAGTTTCAAGTTTTTGATTGGGGTGCAGCATACATTTATCATCTGCAATATCTTTCCCGGTAATAAATTTTTCGCAGCCAATGCAGTAAAGTCCTGTGTATATTTTTTTATAAATATCTCCTTTTTTATCACACAGGCGCCAGAATTCTTGCGCCGCAAGCACATGCTCGGGACTAGTGGTTCTGATAAAATTATCACATGAAAGATTAAGCGTATTTTTTAAATCTAGAAATTTTTGCGCATAGTGGTCTACATAATCTTGAATATTCTTGCCTTCTTTAACACTTGCTGCAAAAATTTTCTGGCCATATTCATCCGTCCCCGTGCTAAAAAAGACATCCTGTCCAAGAAGACGTTTATATCGAGCAATGGCATCCGATTGCACAAGTTCAAGAGCAAAACCAATGTGAGGATTGGCATTCACATAAGGAATTGTTGTCGTAATAAAGAAACTATTTTTCATTGCTGGTTCTGGTAAAATTCTTGTGCTTTTCAATATCGTTCATTAATTCTACAAATAGAACGGCAAAGGGAATAGCCAGCAACACCCCCCAGAAACCAGCCAGCTCAAAACCTATCAAGGCGGAAAGTATAATGACAATCGGCGATAAACCAACCACGCTTTTTATAACTAACGGAGCAAATAAGAAAACTTCGAATTGATGAATAATGATGTAAGCGCCAGCCACCATAAATGCGCTTGAAATCCCCCCGGAAATATAAGAAAAAGAAACTGCCGGAATGAGAGCAACTAAAATACCGTAGGGCACAAGTTCCATTACACCTGCGATAATTGCTAAGAGAAGCGCATATTTCATCCCCAATAAAGAAAGTACAAGATAAATTAAAACAGTAACGATAAGTCCAAGAAGCATTTGCCCCTTCACCCAAAGAGCAATTTTACGACTGGAGCGCTGCCATAAATCTATCGCATATTCTTCATATTGAATAGGTAAAATTATTCGTAGAAAATTTTCTATACCCCTTTCTTGAATCGAAAGATAGAAAGAAATAAGAACGATTAATATTACATTAAAGATGCCCCCGAAGGCCACCGAGAGTGTCTGGAAAAATCCGCCGGAGAGGTTGACTACGAAAGCTTTTGACACAGAAAGAAGCGTAGAGAGCGATACATTCTGGGGCAGATTGGCAACAATCTCCTTTGCGCCCGAGAATTCATCACTCTGGAAATAATCAAGGAAGCTAATACCGGGTATATAAGAAGAAAGAAAAGAAGAAAAATTAAAAATTTCAGTTATAAGAAGCGGAGCAAAAAGATAAAACAATCCGGCAAAAACAACAAGGCAAATAATATATAAAATGACTATCCCGACAATTCGGTTGATCTTTATCTTTTTTAAAAATGGGACCGCCGACTCAACAAAAGAAGCTATCACAATAGCGGTGAGAAGCACAAGGACTAAATTCCTTAAAATCCAAATCAATAAAATCCCAAGAAGGACTAAAACAGCCCGTATTATTGTGCCGGTAGATATTGAAATATGACTGGTGTTAATCCTTTCAAACATAAAAGTATAATACCACAAAAATACTTAAAATACTTACGGTAAAAAAACTTAGAATTTTAGTATTTGCAGAAATTTTGAGTTTTCTTTAAAAGGACCTATCAGGGCTAAATTAAGCCCTTCATTCTTAAAAATATTATTCGCCAGATCTTGAACTTGACTTGCGGTAACTCTGCGTATTTCCTGTGCCTTATATTCTACATTATAGAGTTCGCGTTTTAAGAGTTCCTGCCCGCCGAAAAAATTCGCAATGTCGTCAGTAGACTCTAGAGAAAGTTTCATATTGCCTATTAAACACTCTTTTGCTTTATTTAATTCTTCTTCACTCACTTTTACAACTTTTAATTTTCTACATTCTTCTAAGACGGCTTGTATCACTTCATCAATTCTTTTATTGTCCACACCGGCAGAAATCTGGAAAAATCCGTGGTCGGTATAAGCGTCATTATAAGCACGAACATAGTATCCCACCCCCATTTCTTCGCGAAACTTTTGAAAAAGTCTGGAACTCATTCCGCCGCCGAGCACGCCAGCCAGGACTGACAGTACGGGGTTCTTTTTACTGAATAAATCATACGTGCGAACACCGAGAACAAAATGCGTCTGGTCTGTCTTTTTAAACTTAACCAGAATTTTGGGTCTCGTTTGCATGTCTTTCGTCGTAATCTTCTGCACCTTTTCGCCCCTTGGAATTTTATCAAAAATTTTATTCACTTCTTTTATTACTTCCTTTTCCGCCACTTGCCCTGAAATTACAAGTACTGTGGCTTCCGGCAGATAGTGCTGATTTTTGTATTTAACAAGCTCGTTGCGTTTCATATTGAGAATATTTTTCTTTTCGCCGGCTATACTCCAGCCTGCCGGCTGATTACCATAAAGCAATTTCATCATCAAATCTTGCACATGTCGTTGAGGCATATCTTCATACATGTTTATTTCTTCAATAATCACTCCTTTTTCTTTTTGCATTTCCATATCCGGAAAAGTGGAATTAAGATAGATATCAGAAACAATATTGAAAATCTGCTTAAAATGTTTCGCATCGGATTTCGCATAGTAGCCCGTATATTCCTGCGCGGTAAAAGCGTTATATTGACTACCAAGTGCGTCCAATTCTTTTGAAATATCAATGGCTTTGGGCCTTTTAGCCGTGCCCTTGAAGCACATATGCTCTAAAAAGTGTGAAATTCCATTCACCTTTTTCGACTCGTATTTAGAACCAGCTTCAACGAGTATCAGCACTGTCGCCGTCGGATTATCTTTCATCGGCACTGTAATCACCCGTAAGCCATTCTTTAAAACTTTCTTGGAGAATTTCATTTAAATTTTCTCTTTTATGTAATTCTGCAGATCAGAAACTTTCACTCTCTCTTGTTCTCCTGTATCTCGGTCGCGGACAGTTACAGTATTATCAGTAAGGGTATCAAAATCAATTACGATACAAAAAGGCGTGCCGATTTCGTCTTGTCGGCGATAGCGTTTGCCAATATTGCCATTGTCGTCCCAAGCCACACGGCCAAACTCTTCTTTGAGCGGAGCATAGACTTTTATGTTAGCATATTCCACTAATTCTTTTTTGTTTTTAAGAAGCGGTGAAACGGCACAAATTACCGGTGCGATGTTGGGCTTGAATTTCAAATATGATCGAATTTCCCCGCCCTGCTTATCTTCAGTGTAAGCGGACAAAAGAAGCGCGAGTATGGCTCGGTCAACGCCGAAAGTCGGTTCAATAACATGTGGAATTATTACTTTACTTTCGATCGGGATCCCGGTTCCCTCGGATGTCGGGACTTCGTCCACATATTCAAGCTTGTGATTCTTCAAATCAAAGTCAGTACGATACGCCAAGCCGAAAAGTTCTTTCCGGCCAAACGGATAATCAAATTCGAAATCAATCGTTCGGCTGGAATAATGCGCCCGGTTTTCTTTAGGGATCTCAAGCTCGCGCACCTTTGCCATATCAAGTCCCACTTCTTCCATCCATTCCAGCATTTCACTTTTCCAATATTCAAAATATTTTTCCCAATCGTTCGCACGAATAAAATATTCTATCTCCATTTGCTCAAACTCTCTCTGGCGGAAAATAAAATCCCGCGGGGCAATTTCATTGCGAAATGCCTTGCCGATTTGTGCCGTGCCAAAAGGAAGTTTCGGATGAAAAGCGTCCACTATATTTTTAAAGTTGACGAACATTCCTTGCGCCGTCTCGGGGCGTAAATATGAAACAACTGCTTCATCGCCGGCACCAATTTGCGTTTTAAACATCACATTGAATTGCTTACCATCTTCCATCGGGTCTACAAACCCGGCCACATGCCCCGAGGTCTCCCAAACCTTGCGATTCATCAGTATTGCCGCATCAATTCCATATATGTCGCGTCTGCCATCTACAAATTTTTTCCACCAATTCTGCTTAATATTATTTTTTAAAGCTACACCATAGTGCCCCCAGTCATAAGTGCCAGCCAGTCCGCCATAAATTTCCGAACCTTGAAAAACAAAACCTCGCCTTTTACACAGGGAAACTATCTTGTCCATCAAATCATTCTCGTTTGTATCTTTTGAATTTATCATTTTACTTTATGACTTATTCTGTCACTCTATCACCCCCGGAAGGGAAAAGTGGGTCGTTGGTAAGATTAGTATTAAGCGATGATTTGTTTATTCTAACATTCACATTGGCAAAATCATCATGCCCAGTCAAAATAGCGTCATTGATGAGAGTTGGCGCATTACCGATTTGGGAGAGCGAAGGAATAAATGCCACTTGGAAAGCAACTTCTTTTTCTTTGGTGGTGATGCCGGCTCCTCTCGGTATTGCACCCACGTTCCAGACTATTTCCTTGGTAGACGCATTATAGTCCAGATTTTCACTGGCTGGAGAAATTACACCCACAAAACGCACCCAGGGCGGAAGAGTAGATTTTATTTTTGTGTTTGAAATACTGTTCGCGGTGTTGGAGAGAGTCCAGACTACCGTGTAGGTGGTTTCTTTTTCTGCTTTCGGAGGAATAGTTCCGGTGTTTTGAAACGCTCCAGAATAGTAAAGAATCTTATTGGCAAATCCAACATCAGAAATAATACGTACAATTTTTGTTTCTCCATTGGAGAGCGTTTTAAGTATATTGCCTTCGATCGCTTGCTTGCCGGCAATAGAAATTTCTATGTTCATGGTTGGTTCAGAAAGCATCCCGCCGATGGCAGAGAATAACGAAAGCGAAGAAATGGAAAACCGAACTGAACCCGAGTCCCCCGGATTTACCGAAGCAAAATCATTTATATAATTTTTGTCCCAAATAACAGAATCAGCCAACGAATCATAAAAACCCTCTCGTGAATTGATCGTTCTTCGATCTACGGCATTGCCAGAAATTTTCGCTTTAATTTCCAGATCATTGATCTTTGTATCTAAATTATTAGTCCATCTGATTTCTCCTTGAATAGGGGTAATCGTATTAGTGGCGTATTCCCTCTGGTAAACTCCGTTGATAAAAAGTTTGGCTTCGATAAATGCTTTTTTGATGGCCAGAGTATGGTCTATGGAATTGAAAATAACCTCAATCGCAGATTTATCCGACGGAGATTGCGTGCCGGTCCAAGCGCGAAATGTCTTCTCTTCTCCGTCGAAAACATCGATCATCTTCCCAGTTATTGAAATACTGTGTTCCACGCTGGGGGCGAGATCGCCTAGGTTCCAGACATTGTTGCCGAACGAGGGTGCCGGCTTGGCTAGTGCAAATTGAAAGCCTGCCGGATAGTCAAGCCGTAGTAGCATTGAAGGTAGCACTTTATTTGCATTGAGTGTGGCCTTTACTTCGAGAACTACGTCTTGGTTGGGGCTTATCTCGGCGGGAGCATCAATAGAAAGGTTTACGGGAGTTGAATTAATATTAATATTAAAAAGTTTGTCTTTTACGAAGATGGCATTCGAACCTTCTACCCTATACTCTAAAGAAATTTTTATGGGGCGCATACTTCCTTGTTTACCGAAAAGCGTTACTTTAACGTTTTCACTGCGAACCGCGCCAGCCGGTATTGTGCCCAGAGATTGGCGAAGGCGTTCAGTATTCTCCGAAAGGCCGGTGGCGGAACTTTTCGGATATTCCACCACTAAATCAACCAGATCTAGGGGAGTATTGTTCTTGTTCGCTATATCAATCTGAAGAGGTAATTCCTCTCCGCCTGCGGTAAAAGTATTCCCGAGCACAGATATTTCTATATTGTCAGTAGATACAGTATTGCCACCGGCGAAGAAGTTATAAGAGGCGTAAGCCAGAGCTAAAATAAAAAAAACCACAGAAAAAATAAAAAACTTTTTAAAAAGCGAAGTTCTAGTGGAAAATTCTTTTATGAAACTCTGTTCTTCGTCTTTCCGCCAAGAATCCGGAACACTTTTCGGCTCCGTATGCCGAATGATATTACGATGTTCTATTTCTGTCTTATAGCTTCTACCGAAGAGTCGGCTTTTCATGTCTTCTATCCTATTTAATTTCTCTCTGTCTTCGAGCATATTACACCATTATACCACCCCGAACGAGATTAAAAAACCTCTTACGGGACAGACTTTTATAAATGAGTTTCTTTAAGCGCTTTGTTAATCTGAGATAGGATTTGTCGCCTAGATTTCATTGCTTCAAATATTAAATTCTCTTCAAACGGAGATTTGACGAGACTCTGTAATTTTTCATCTCTGCCTATATATCCCAAATTACTAAGTATGCGCAGAACAATAATGGCTTCAATATTCCGTAATTCTTCGTTCGTTTTCGTTTTTTCTAGAATAGATAAGCCATTTACTAAATCCGTAAATAAGACATCATTGCGCTCCACACCAGCCAGCAACCTCTTCAATAATTTCGCAATATTGCTGAAAACTTTTAAAGTTCGCGGATTTTTCGTAAGCTGTTCTAGTTTATTTGTCTTTGATGCGCTGGTCACTCGCCAGAAGTCCTTGCCCTGAACAAGGTCAATTTTCAAATAAGCAAAGTCTTGCAGGATAAAACGGAGCTTGGAAGACATTTTACGCACACCCTGCGCGGAGGCGTATACCATCCCTAAATCGCGGGTGAAAATAGAATAATATTTCCCCGCCTCTCCGTAATTCTTACTCCCTAGTATTATTCCTTCGGTGTGATAAATGTGATGCATTATTTTATTTATCAATTTTTACCTTAAATACCAATTCGTCTATTTTGATTTCTTGACCGTCATTTGCTTTAAACTCTATTTTGGACACAAGTACGGTTTTCTTTATATCAGCTTCAAATTTTCCAATTAGAGCTTTACCCATATCGTTCGTTTCGAAAGCTATGGCTATGACATCGCTCGGTGTAAGCTCCATTTTCTTCCTCATATCTTGCAGGGCGCGAACAAGTTCGCGATAATTCCCTTCTTGTTTTAATCCCGGGGTAATTTCTGAATCAAACCCTATTTTATAAATACCTGTCTCCGCTTTTAGTGTATAATTTAGACTTTTTACATTTAACTCACTTTTTATAATCTCAACATATTCAATGGGTAACCCTTGTGGCATATCTAATCTATTTAGGGGCTGGCGAATAGGAATATTTAACCTCTGTCTTTCTGCTTTACCCGCAGTACAAATGTCACGCACCGTTTGCATATTCTTTAAAATTTCATCTTCTCCACTGCCAAAAATGTCAAAGAGTCTCTTTGACATTTTTGGCCACTCTACTAGATGCACACTTTCGGTATCTTTGTCGTTTTTCAATCGTAGCCAAATATCTTCCGCAGAAAGTGGAGCAAATGGGGCTAATAATTTCGTAAGAGTTTTTAATACAAAGTATAAAGTTTGTTTTGCTTCCACGTCCCCTTCTTTTATTCTCTCTCGCGAACGGCGCAAGTACCAAGTTGAAAGGTCGCCGATAAAGTCTTTCATGCCTCTTACTGGTTCAAGCAATTTATAATTGTCTAAATTTTTAGTTGAAAGTCCTATCAACTCATCAAGTTTGGCAAGAATCCAAATATCTAAAACATTTTTAGATATTTTGGGTCGGTTGTTCTTTTCCAGCACCCTATCGCGGTAAAGTTCATAAAATGCGAGCACGTTATAAAGCAGTCCAAAAACTTGCTGGGAAAGCAGAGCAACTGTCTTTTCGTCGAAGTTCTTAGACTCTCCGGGCTGATTGACAGAATACATCCATAAACGAAGTGTATCTGCTCCGTATTTTTCTATCATCACCCACGGATTAACTATATTTCCCAGAGATTTCGACATTTTCTTGCCAGTGGCATCAAGTAAATGTCCGAGACAAATAACATTCTTAAATGCTCTCCCGCGACCCATCAGGACGCCAACGGCGTGTAACGTATAAAACCACCCGCGAGTCTGATCAATCGCTTCGGAAATATAATCTGCCGGATAACCTTTTCCTTCTACCCAATCTTTATTCTCAAATGGATAATGGTCCTGCGCGAACGGCATCGTGCCAGAATCAAGCCAAACATCCATTACTTCTTTCGTGCGCGTCAGCTTGCTTCCGCATTCGCAGACAAGATTAATTTCATCAATATAGGGCCGGTGTAAATCAAGTTCAAAGTTTTCATTATGCGGAAGTGGGATAAAATCAAATCCCCTGATTTCGGCATTTTTAAGAGAAATAAATGGATTATTTTTACTTGATAAATTATTTAATGATAATCCTTTTACTATAAAACTCAAAGCATTAGTCGCATTCCCATGACCAATAATTAAAATATTTTTATTAGAATAGTTCGTTTCTAAATCATAAATAAATTGCCCAATTCTTTTAATTACCTGAGCAAAACTTTCACTATCTGGTAAAATTTCATTTGGATTATCCAGTAAATAACCTCCATCATAATATTCATCAAAAACTGCTTTATCCTTGCCGTCAAAAAACGAACTAGTTTCTTGTTCTTTAATTTGTTGGTTATAAATAACTTTTCCTAACGGAAAATTAATTTGTCCACAAACTATTTCAGTGGTTTCCTTTGCTCTTTCAAATGTAGAAGAAATAATGATATCTACTCTCTCTTTAAAATTCCTTAAACTCTCTAATACTTGTTTTTTCCCTTTTTCTGTTAATTTGGCGCTATATTCCAAATCTCTATGATGAATGCCATTTTTAATATTATTACCCGCTTCGCCGTGGCGCATTACGAAATACTTGTTGCCGGACTTTTTTGTTTTCTTTTTTAATTCTTCCAAGCTTCCAATTACATGTTTCTTGTTACACTTACTGCACTCCCAGACCGGCAATGGCGTGCCCCAGTACCGCTCGCGGGAGATTGCCCAATCTTTTACTTCCCTCAGCCATTCGCCGAAACGCCCTTCCCCGATGTGCGAAGGCTCCCAGTTTATTTTTTTATTCTCGGCAATTAATTTTTCTTTTATCTTTTGGTCGGACATTTTAAAATACCAAGAATCTCGCGCATAGTAGATAAGCGCTGTTTTACAGCGCCAGCAGTGCGGATATGAGTGCTCATAATTTTCTTTTTTGAAGAATAAATTTTTATCGGTCAGATATTTAATGATGTCTACATCAAGTGTCGGTTTATTGTTGTTATCTTTTTCTTTTACAAACCGACCTTCCAGGAGTCCCGTCCCTTTGATAAATTTACCTTCGGAATTAACGAGGTGATGCTTCGGCAAGCCAACTTTGGTGCCAAGTTCAAAGTCATCCTGCCCATACATCACAGCCGTGTGCACTATGCCTGTACCATCAATAGTAGTCACGAAGTCTGCCCCGTAAACCTTGTATGCTTTTTCTAACTTTGATTTTTCGTTCTCGGGAATAATCTCGGCAAGATATGGGAAAAGCGGTTCGTATTCCAAACCAATCAAATCCTGTCCATGTATTTCTTCCAGAATTTCATAAGGTTCTGGCAATATAGAAATTCGTTCTTTCGCCAGAATAAATATTTCATTATTCAATTTCACTTTTACATAAATAATTTTCTCTCCCACTGCCAGAGCGACATTGCCAGGCAGAGTCCACGGTGTAGTGGTCCATGCAAGAAAGTACAATGGTAAAGCGGAGTCGGGGGAAGATTTTCGAACGGTCTGGGGATTTTTTCCGAGGACCTGAGAAAATTTTTCACCGACGGAGCGAATTTTGAATTTCGCATATATCGACAAATCTTTTACATCCTCATATCCTAGTGCAAGTTCATGCGAAGAAAGCACTGTTCCGCACCTCGGGCACCATGGCACAACTTTATAATCTTTATAGAGAAGCCCCTGCTTATCAACTTTTTTTACTACATTCCAGACAGATTCAATAAAATTGTTATGATAAGTCACATATGGATTCTCCTGATCAAGCCAGAAACCGATGCGCTCGGTAAATTTTTCCCACATATTCAAATATTCCCAGACGCTTTCTTGGCATTTTTGGTTAAACCTGGCAATACCATATTCCTCAATCGCTTTTTTTGAATTTAACCCCAACTTTTTCTCTACTTGCAGTTCAACGGGGAGTCCATGCGTGTCCCATCCGCCCTTTCGGCGGACATGATAACCCTGCATTGTCTTATACCTCGGAATTGCATCCTTAAAAGCCCGCGCTTCCAAGTGGTGAATGCCCGGTTTACCGTTGGCAGTTGGCGGACCTTCGTAAAAAATAAATTCTTTACCTCCCTCAGTTTGTTTTAAAGATTTATCAAAAATTTTATTTTTTTGCCAGAATTCCAAAACTCGCTCCTCCCGAAGCACCATATCGGATTTAGTATTTTCTTCTTTTTCAGTCATTATGACTGATTTTAACATAAAATCTTTATTTTTACATCCGCTTTGGGGCTTCGATGCCCAGGAGATGCAGGCCTGTTTTCATTACAAAAGAAAATGCATAAGTTAAAGCTATTTTATAAGAAGAAGTAATGTCCTTTTTATCTACAATCAAAGTATGCCCATAAAAGTTATTAAAAGCACGAGCTAGTTCTATGAGGTAAGTCGCAATATGGTGCGGTTCGTATAAAGATGCGGAACGAGATACAACTTCCGGAAATCTATATAATAATTTTTCCACTTCCGACACTTCATCGGGAACTTTTTCAAAGTCCGGCAAAATATTTTCCTTCTGCGCTTTTTCTATGACTGAATTTGCTCGGGCGAAAGAATATTGCAAGTATGGACCCGAGTCCCCCTCCACCGAAATTGACTCTTCAACATTATAGACAATATCGTTCCCCGCCTTGGAGCGAAGAATAGAATATTTTATCGCCGCTACGCCCACATTTTCGGCAACCTTATTTTTCTCCTCCTGGTTCCAACTCCTATCTTTCATTTTCTCGACTATCAAGGCAATCGTGTCGCGGATAAGCTTTTCGCCAGTAATCACATTACCCTTCCGCGAGCTCATTTTTATAGAAGTAAGCTCCTCGGCCGTAGCCCGGCTACGGGCGAGGAGGCGCATCATCCCGTGCGTGATATGGAGCATTTTGTTTTCATATTCGGGATGAATCAAGGAAAGAGCTTTATCAACCACTTTCATATAGTCTGCCTGTTCGTTGGCGGTAACAACGAGTGAAAGATCCATATCGGGTTTAACTTTAAATTTTTCTTCAGTAAGCCCAAGCTCTTTGGCCTCATAAGTAGGAAGACCTTCAGAGGTTATGAAAACTCTGGTGTGAAGTTTAGGGTTGTGTTTCTCTGCTTTGAAAACAACTGCCCCGTCAGATTTTTCAAAAACCCGACCGATATTATCTTTTACTATTTGTTCTCCGAACAAAGAGACTTCGCTCTCCAAAAAATAAAAATCAAATTTTGTCCCGAGTATTCTGTACAAATCTTCAAAAGCTTCCATCGTAACTTTAAAACCCCAGTTGTAAACTTTATTTATTTCTTCATCATTTTTGTCGTAAATCTTTTTATTCAAAACTTCAATTTCTTTTTTGGCTTTTATATCATTTTCATAAGCCTCATTGCCCTTGGCATAAGATTCGCCTATATATTGGGCTAAAACCGATACCGGAGCATCCATATCTTTCGGCATTCCTCTCTTTCGCATACTATAAAAAGCTTTCGCCACATGTAGCCCCACATCGCCTTGATAATTCGCCCGAGAAACATCGGCGTCAGAATATTCCAAAATCCTCGCGATTGATTCCCCAATCGCATTCGTCATCAGGTGGCCGATATGAAAGGGCTTGAAAGGATTGGGGTCAGTGTATTCAACCATTATTTTCTTGCTAGCAAAGATTTTATTTGTACCGAAATCTTTAATATTCAGGATTTCCTCAACACTACCACTGAAAAACTTTCGGGACAAATAAAAATTAATAAATCCCGCGCCGGCAACTTCTACTTTTTCAATATTTTTATCTATGTTTAGTCTAATTATTTCGGCAACTATTTTTTCGGCCAGTTCTTGCGGATTTCTCTCAACACTTTTAGCTATGACCAGGGCGACATTCGTGGAATAATCCCCATTCTTTAAATCTTCTGGATGCTCAATAGTGAAATTACCAACCTCTATCGCGAGGTTCCCCAGGGCGTCTTTAATTAATTTTTTTATTTCTTCCTCCATACTTTTTACTTTATGAACTTTACAACTTTCAACTATTTATGCCCTGTGCTTCCTTCGCGCCCGGCGCCACGTACGGTTTCTGTTATTTCATTTACCTCAACGATCTCGCAATGCTCAAACTTCTGAATAATCATTTGGGCTACTTTGTGGCCTTTCTCTATTATAACTTCTTTGTCGGAAGTATTTAAAAGGCACATTATGATTTCTCCCCTGTACCCCGAATCAATCACCCCGCCAAAGACCTTAAGCCCCAGATTAAAAGAGATGCTTGATTTGTCCCAAATAAGGCCCACATGTTCTTCGGGTATTTCTATCGCTATCCCTGTATGCACCCGCGCTTGTTTCCCTGGGGCAAAGACGACTTTCTCTATCGCATAAAAATCTACCCCCGCATCCCCCGGATGCCCGTGCGTCGGCAACTTCGCATCTTCCCTTAATTTTTTAACTTTGATTTTCATTTATTTAAAAATTTTTTTAACTTTTTCATAAATTTTATTATGAATATTCGCGCGCGTATCTAATTTTCCATCTCTCACACATTCAACTTTAATCCATCCTTTTTGCGTTTTCGTCAGCCAGAGCGCACTCTTACGGGAATTTTCTAAAAATTGAACATCTTTCTCGTGGACATCAGTCTTTTTTGCCTTTTTCTTGCCCAAATATCCACGATGATTATTTTTATTCCTCTCGTGGATTAATTTCAGAACTATCGGTATTGGAACACTTAAATAAAATATAACGTCAGGTCTGGGAATTTTAAAAATCTTATATTCCATCTTCGCCAGCCATTTGATAAAGGCTTTGCGCTTCTTAGTATTAGCGATTTTACCACCCTGGTGTATCTGATTCGCGCTGGCATATCTGTTCGCTATCACCACATATCCATCTTTTAACCATTTTTCTATCCTGTCTTTCGATTCAAAACGATCCACCGCATAAAGCACCGAAGCAATCTTCGGGTGTATCTTCACGAAATTATAGTATTGCTCTGAAAGACAGTGCCCAATAAAGGCACCGAAAAAGTTTGAATAATATTCAGGGAAATCAACTACCTTGACCTTAAAACCATCTTTCTTTAAATGTTTAATCAAGAAATCTGTCTGCGTAGCCTTCCCGCTCCCATCCGTGCCATCTATTACTATCAATTTACCCCTTTTAGTCATTGATAAAATATAGCAGAAAAAGCTTTAAAACAAAACTATTTACCGAGCTCTTTTAGCGCTTCGGTGGCGTAGAAATATATATTCGGAACAAGATCCATTTTCTCAAGTTCTTCCATGCTCACCCAGCGTGCATTTGATCTTTCGTGTGCACTTATAGATTCTGCAATAACATAAGTATCAGCTGTGGCAAAATAAACAAAGGCTATGTGTTCGTGGTTATTGGAGACGGGATGTCTCCCCAGATACCGCGGTGGAATAAGGTAAGTGTAATTCCTGTTCTCTTTTTTACCACTCAATGGACCATGTGCATCACCGATTATTTTTATATCCAGTCCAACTTCTTCTTTCACTTCACGGATAGCTGCTTCCACTGGGTTCTCGTGAAGTTCAATATGTCCACCGATAGAAAGCCAAATACCATATTTATCATGTATACGCAGTAAAACTTTATTTTTATGAACAATAAAAACCTCTACTGTAAAATCAATTTTTTCATGAATATGAGGCATATTATTTCCCTGAAATTGAATAACCTCCATCCACTATAATCGTTTGACCTGTGATAAAACTAGCTTTGTCACTAGCTAAAAATAAAATCACCTCGGCAATTTCTTCTGGCAATGCCGCTCTGCCCAGTAAAGCTTCTTTTACTTGTTGTTTAGTCTTTTCCGTACGATCAAGAGCCATCCTTGTATCTGTAAAACCAGGAGCAACAGCATTTACTGCAATTTTTGGTGCAAATTCTTTAGCTAAAGAAGCAGTCATCGTCAATATTGCAGCTTTAGAAGCTCCGTAAGCAGAATTACCAGTAGTGTTCGCATAACCTCTAATTGAAGCTACATTTACTACTCTTCCGTATTTATTCTTTTGCATGTGGGGAATAATTTCCTGGCAAAAATGTTTCGTCCCTAAAACATTTACTTTAAATATTTCTAGCCAGAGATCATCAGTTCCTTCTAAAAAGTTTTGTCCTTTAGAAATTCCTGCAGAATTTACCAATATATCAATTCTTTTGAACTTTATTAAAATCTTATTAACTTCAGACTCAACAGCTACCTTATCAGCAACATCGCAGAAAATATATTCACAGTTCAATTCTTTAGCTAATGCTTTTAACTCGTCGCTTTCGGTTTTGCCGTGTAAAATTGGATTTGCCCCGTATTTTTTCGCCAACCGTGCAGTTGCCGCCCCGATACCAGACGATGAACCAGTTATTAAAATATTTTTACTTTTTAACATAGTTTCTATTAAAAATAATTCGGTATCGGGAATTTTTTAGCGAGAGTTTTTATTTTCTTTCTTATTTCTTCCTTTTTCTTTTTATTATCTTTATTACGAAGCGTTTCTATCATCAATTCAGCAACAAGTGCGCATTCTTTTTCTTTAAACCCGCGGGTGGTAATAGCCGGCGTGCCGAAGCGGATACCTGAGGGATCCATCGGCTTTCTGGTGTCGTCGGCAATCATATTCATGTTAAGCGTTATGCCAACTTCATCTAGAACTGTTTGGGCTTCTTTGCCAGAGACGCCCAGAGAACCATATACATCGGCGAGAATCAAGTGGTTATCGGTACCCCCGCCAATCATGCGAATTTTGTGCTTATGAAAAACTTTCTCCATCGCTTTCGCATTTTTTAAAATCTGTCTTGCATATTTCTTGAATGCCGGGGTTAAAGCTTCTCCGAAGGCTACAGCCTTAGCAGCAATGTTGTTCATATGCGGACCTCCTTGAAATCCGGGGAAAACAGATTTATCTATCTTTTTCGCGATTTCTTCATTATTTCGAACTAAAATCATTCCCCCGCGCGGTCCGCGCAGAGTTTTATGAGTGGTGGTTGTAATAATATCAAAACCATCGTCAAATGGATTTCGCACAGCTTTCCCTGCAATCAATCCGGCAATGTGCGCCATATCCGCCATAGTGATAGCGCCAACTTCATGCGCGATATCTACAAACTTTTTATAATTAAGCTCTCGGGAATACGCCGAAAAACCAGCCAAAATTATCTTCGGCTTGGTTTTTAAAGCAATTTCACGAAGACCTTTGTAATCGATTTCGCCTGTTCTGGTATCTTTCATTTTGTAACGAACAAAGTTGAAAAGCTTGGCTATATAGGTAACGGGGTGACCATGAGTAAGATGTCCGCCGTGAGAGAGATCCATCCCGAGCACCGTGTCACCCGGCTCAAGCAGAGCAAAATAAGTCGCAACATTAGCTGGAGCGCCGGAGAGCGGTTGGACATTGGCAAATTTGCAATTAAAGAGCTTGCAGGCGCGTTCAATGGCCAAACGTTCCACTTTATCGGTATAATCTTGTCCCCCATAATAACGTTTTCCCGGATATCCTTCAGAATATTTATTGGTAAAAATAGAACCGTTGGCCTCAAGAACATCCCTGGAAACATAATTTTCTGACGGAATAAGCTCCAATCCATCTCTTTGCCTTTTTTCTTCTCCCTTTATTAGCTTTTTTACTTTTTTATCTTTCATAAAAGTTAATTCAGAATTTTCTTTTTCTCAGGTCCTCGGAAAAAATCCCCAGACCGTTCGAAAAAGTAAATTCTGTCTTAACTCTATCATAACTATTTACGAAAAGAAAAGGTGGTATTTTGACCGTTAGATTTCATAATGATATTGCCTAAAAGGTCGGTTCTGAAGATTTCTGCACCCAAAGAAGACAGGGCATTTAGCGTTTCCTGATGCGGATGTCCGTATTTATTATCTTTGCCGTCTGAAATGAGGGCGTAAGTTGGCGCAACAGTTTTTACAAATTCTGGAGAGGTGGAAGTGCGCGAGCCATGGTGTCCGATTTTAAGTAAGGTGCTTCTTAATTCTGTAGCTTTGGTTTTTTCCATAATTAATTTTTCGGTTTTTGTCGTAGCATCTCCGGTCAACATTATAGAAACACCGCCATAAACAAGTTTTGCAACAATTGACCCGTCATTCGTTGGCCAAGACAATACATCGCGGTCGGGAAATAAAATATCAATAAATGCTTCACCGCCGATATTTAGTCTCATCCCTCCTCTCGCCAGAAAATCAGGAATATTCTTATTTTCTATTTCGGTCCTTAAGTTCTGATAAGTTTTAGAATCAGTGAAAGTACCAGGTTCAAAAACTTTACCAACTTTATAAACTTTTAAAACATCCAGAAATCCGCCAATATGGTCTTGGTCGGGATTAGTAATAATAATCCCATCTATGTGCCTATCAAAGGGTGGCATCACGCGAGAAAGCCGGCCTAGAATCTTACCTGTTGGCCCTCCGTCTATTAATATTTGAGTTCCGGTCGGGGATTCTATAAAAAGCGCATCTCCCTGGCCGATATCAAGCATGGCAAAAGTTAATTCTTTTTTTGAACTTTGCCAATCAAGGTAAAAGATAAAAATAGTGGCAAGTAGAAGACACAAAACCAGAATGAGTAAAAAGTACTTTTTACAGGTCACAAACATGTTATAATATTAACACATATCCCGTACTAAATTTTTGATTACGGGGTATAAAGATAAACATTATTAGTTAAAATTTTAGTACTGGGATGAAAAAATTTGAAGAAATAAAGTTTAATATGGGAGAATTAAAGGGCATATCAAAGAAAAACATTGAAGAGCACTTGAAGCTCTATGCTGGATATGTAAAAAACGCCAATTCTATTTTGGAAAAAATACTTGAGTATGAAGGGTATACAAAAGAAGACGCTTTTGCCCCTTATGTTGTGGGTGAGCTTCATCGTCGATTTAGTTTTGAATATAACGGCATGCGAAACCATGAGGTATACTTCCAATCTTTATCTGGAGGAGCAAAAACGCTTGCAGATGATAGTAAATTAAGAGAAATGGTTATAGAAGAATGGGGGTCTTTTGACTTATGGATGAGCCGTTTTAAGGCTATTGCCCTCACTCGCGGTATTGGCTGGGCTATGCTTTATTACGACAGAAAAGAAAAAAGGCTATTGTCTACTTGGGTGGATGAACAGCATTTGGGACAGCTGCAAGACTGTACTTTAGTTTTGGCTCTTGATATGTGGGAGCATGCTTTTGTATACGACTACCCGACATCGGAAAAGAAGAAATATGTAGAAGCATTTTTTGAAAATCTAAATTGGAAAGTAATAGAAGAAAACTTTATCAAAGCTGAGGGAAAATAAAATATAGGATTTTGGGGGCTTGCGAGCTCGACGGAGCGAACACGAGGAATTTTTTAGCAGAAAAATATCCGTGCCTCAAAATTCTATATTTTGTTGGTACTAAAAAAACTTTTTATATTTCTCCCAAAAAGTCTATAAATGAAATAGGCGTAAATCAGAAGTGTGATGAGAAACGGAAAGTTGGGAATAGTAAACGAAGCAAAGGGTACATGGGCGAAAAAATTAACTACCCCCAATTCGTAGTGAAGAATAAAATATGACAGATAGCCGAAAGGGATAGCTAAAATGTAAAAAACCGATCCCAAAAATCCAGTCATAAAACCAAGGAACATGGTAAATGGAATAAACGGTAAAATTAAAATATTCGCCGGCAAAGCAACCAACGACAAGTTTCCCATCTTATACAGGATAAAGGGCAAGACAAAGACATAGACCGCGCAAGTAACTGTGATAATATCTCGCAACTGGAAGCGCTCGGTAACCCATGAGAAATGTCTTTCAATCCTCGGAGCAATAAATATCACTGCCACAGTCGCAATAAAAGAAAGCTGAAAAGATACGTCATAAACCAAAATAAGCGGGTTCAAGAGTATCATCGCAACACCGGCCAAAATAAGCGCTCGCGCAACATCATAGTTTCTTCCAGTCGCGCGGGCGATAAGCGCTAAAGAAGCCATCACTCCCGCGCGAATAGCTGTAGAGGACCCGCCTGACATAATTATAAAAAGAAAAATCCCAAATATTCCAATCCCAAAACCCCAACTATACGGTAAGAATGAAAAAACTTTCATAATCCACTCGGCGACAATTGTAACATTATAACCAGATAGGGCTACAATATGTATAGTGCCTGTATCTACAAAACTCTGTCTTAGGTCTCTGGTAAAAGAAGACCTTTCGCCTAATATCAGCCCGCCCATAAGCAGACTTTCGGGATTTGGGATTACTAAATTTATTTTTTCTAGAAATTTTTCTTTAATAGAGAAAAGTCCGCGTTTTATAAAATTACCACCATCGCGAGAAATAATTTCAATTTTTGGATAATACATCGAATATAATATTCCGTCTTTGCGCAAATAATTTACATAATTGAATTCTTTACCTTGGTCGGTGATAAAATTTTCTATTTTATCCAGTTTCCCGGAAAAATCTACCCTATCGCCATATTTAAAATCTTCACCTTGATTTTTTACAGTCAGTAAAATTTTTACTTTACTTTTCTCCACTTCTATTTCTACGGTCAATCTCTGGCTATTCTCGCCAATATTTGGTTCATCTACAATATTTCCAATCAAAGATATCTTTTGATCTGTTTGTGATTTAAGGACGTAAGGCGCGGGCTTGTCGGCGAGATGAAATCTCAAAATTCCGAAAGCAAACATCAGCACAAAAATGGAAAAGATAATCCCCCACCTATTTTTAGAAATTAAGGTGAAAAATAAAATAAGCGCTAATCCAATAATACTCACAAATATTATTGTGAAAATATTTATAAAAACAAAAGAGCGCAAGAGCACTCCGCATATAAACCCTAGACATATTGCATAAAAAACCTTATCCTGCATTTAAAATTTTTTATTTTCTAAGTTTTATAGGTATATTGTCAGCGAAACTGGTGGCAATGACGTCGGCCCGTTCATTCCACTTGTCGCCATTGTGGCCTTCAATATAAACCCATTTGGGCTTTAATTCTTCCGCAAGTTTATAAAGTCTCTCCCAGAGTTCGCGGTTTAATACCAACTTTTTATTGGCATTACGCCAATTATTTTTCTGCCAATTAAAAATCCACTCGGTAATTCCTAAAATCACATATTTTGAATCAGAAAATATTTCCATGGGTGAAGTTTTTTTATCCGCCTTGGCTCGGCGAGATAGGTGTTTCTTTAAATACTTCAACGCTTCTATTGGCGCAGTAAGTTCCATCTGGTTGTTGGTCGCATGGTCGCTTCTGCCTCCAATTTCTAAAATTTTCTTTCCATTAACTAAAATCGCAGCCCAGCCAGCTTTTCCAGGATTACCTCTTGCCGAACCGTCTGTATAAATTATAATTTTACTTTTCATAATTATATTATATTAACATATGTCAACAATTCTCAGTCTTAATTCTTCCCGTCCGCGAAAACGAGACAAATCAAAAGTAGCAAGAAGATTTACCCTCAAACCTTCTGACAAAGGAACTTCAAAAGATTCATGGTTAGAAAAAAAAGAAATCGCTTTAGCTTTATTATTATTCGAATCAGAAAAGGTAACTTCCAGGTGCTCTCCTGAGCCATTTTTCCCGAATTTCTTGATCTTCTCTACTTTTGCTCCCGAGAAAAGAAATATGGGTTTTGGGTTGCCAAGTCCGAATGGGGCAAGTTTTTCTATTTCGCGCCAATTCTTCATATTTATCAAGCTGAAATCATCAACAATGTCGGCTTGTTCATTCAATTCTTTTGACAAGGGGCGTTTTATTTTTGTATAAGATAGAGATAGAGCGTCTTCTAGAAAATGAATTTTATCGTTATGCACTGTAAATCCGCCCGCAAGTTCGTGACCGCCAAATTCTAAAAAGGATTCTTTTGTTTCATGCATAAGTTCAACCACGGACACCGAACCGTCGCTCCGACAAGAACCCTTCAATAAATCGTTCTCGTCTTTACCCCAGACAAAAACTGGTCTTTTGTATTCATCCGACATTTTACCCGCCACTAGCCCTAAAACTCCCACCTTCCATGACGGATTGCCTATTACTATCACATCTTTTACTTCTCGCGTCTCAAATTTTCTTCCCACTTCTCGCATAATAGAAGCAACAATTAATTTTCTTTCATCATTTATCTTCGATAGATGGTCAGCCAGCAAATCTGCCTCTTTTTCGTTTTCTGTAGAAAGAAGTTCAAAGGCGCGCATGGGGTCGTCCATGCGCGAAGCGGCGTTTAATCTCGGGGTCACCATAAAGCCTATATCGTCTTCGGTGAGATGTTTCTGGTCAATATTCATTTTGGCTAAAAGTTTCTGTAAACCCGGGCGAGGAGATTTGCGCAAAACTTTCAAACCAAAATAGGCAATGGCTCTATTCTCTCCCAAGAGGGGAACCATATCAGAGAGCGTGGCAAGGCCTGCCATATCGAGCATCCATTTTTCAGCACCATTTTTTATTTTAAAATATTCGCCATATTTTTTTATAAAACCCTGTATAAATTTAAAAACAACTCCGGCTCCGCATAACATTTTCTCGGGATAATCATCTATTTTAGGATTTAAAATCGCATAAGCGCGGGGTAAAACAGCGCTTGATAAATGATGGTCCATTATAATAACATCAATACCATTTACTTCCGCTTGCGTCACTTCGGCCACTGCCGTAATGCCCAGGTCTACCGTTATGATAAGTTTCACCCCATTTTCTGCAAATTGTTTCATAGCCGAAAGGTTAAGGCCGTAGCCTTCAGAATTTCTTTTTGGAATATAGACTTCAAAATTTTTATAGTCTACCTTTTTAAATAAATCCCGCAAAATTAGCGCTCCGGGTATGCCATCGCAATCATAATCGGCATAAATTACTATTTTTTCACCAGCATCGATTGCCTCATATAGTCTTACACAAGCTTTCTCCATATCGCGCATCAGAAATGGGTCGTGAAAATCTCTTGCATAATCTGGGTTGAGAAAAACTTGAGCTTGATTTTCGTCGGTAATTCCCCTTTTTCCTAGCAATAACTGTAATAATTCGCCATACTTCTGCATAGAGCAAATTTTAGCACAAATAGTATATAATATATAAAGTGAAGCAAAATAAAGTTTTTGAATGGTTTGGCCGGGATAGGGACCCGGGGAACCGAGGACACAAAAAACTTTGATTTTGCGAAACTTTATATGGAAAACTGTATTTTTTGCAAAATTGTAAAAAAGGAAATACCTTGCGTAAAAGTTTATGAGGATGAAAATTTCTTGGCTTTTTTAGACATAGAGCCTGTTATGGATGGGCATCTTTTGATAATACCCAAAGAACATGTGGTCTGGATGCAAGATGCTGAGGATGAAACAATCTCGGAAATTTTTAAATTATCAAAAAAATTAATGCATGCACAGAAAATTAGTCTTGGCTGTGATTATGTAGTCATATCTGTTGTAGGAAAAGATGTCCCTCATTTTCATGTACACCTAATACCACGACTTTTAAATGATAAATTTTCCAATTGGCCAACTAAAAAATACCAAGGCGAAGAAGCAAATAAAATTGCGGAGAAAATTAGTTCAGCGCTTTAATGCCGGGTAGAGTCCCCTTGGCTAGAAACTCAAGCATCGCTCCCCCGCCGGTTGAAACAAAATTGAATTTATCGTAAAGATTAAGTTCTTTGATCACCGCTAGCGTATCGGCGCCGCCCACTATTACTTCCTTGCCACTTTCCGCGAGGATTTGAGCGAGTTTATTCGTACCCTCCTTGTAACCATCCTCATATTTTCCAAGCGGACCGTTCCAGATTATGAACTTGGCATCATTTATCTTGGTCCGCAGTAAATTGAGATTTGCCTCGTCAATATCGAGCGCGGTAATATCCCCAAGCGGTAAAGAAACTTTACTATTCTCTGAAATTTTCATCTTCAAAGCGGCTGCGGCATTGAGTCCGGCAATATGAATACTGTCGGCAATTTGAAGAAACTTTTCCACCAGCGGCAGTTTGGTTTCAAACTTTGCTCCGCCCAAGATGAGTAAAAATGGGTGTGGCGGATTGAAAGCTTTGGATAGATTTTCAACTTCACTTAAAAACTCAAGTCCGGCAAAACTCGGCAGGAGCTTGGGCACACCGATTATTGAAGCATGTGAACGATGAGAAGCGGAAAATGCTTCGTTGACATACATATCCGCCCGACTAGCCAAACTTTTAGCAAATTCGGGAGAATTATTTTTTTCTCCCGGATCTTTTCTTAGATTCTCAAGTATTTCAGAGCCTTTTGGTATGAAGTCATGTAAAATTTCGGTAGATATTTCTTCCGGCTCAAGATGCGTCGCAATGATAACTTTAGCGCCAGCATTTTGGAGATATTCTATGGTCGGCATAGAACGCTTGATGCGAAAATCATCTAGCACCCGACCGTTTTCAATTGGAACATTCCAGTCTACTCGGAGGAGCACCGTTTTTCCATTTAAATTTTTTATCTCTCTGATGCTTCGCATATTTTTACAATCGAGGAGAACTTCTTGGCGTTTAAGCTCGCTCGGCCGACCAATAATCCATCTACGCCTCCATTTTTTATGAAATCTTCGGCGTCTCGTTCATTAACTGAACCGCCATAAATTATTCTCGGCATTTTATTTTGATTATTTAATTTGTCAGAAATAGTTTTACGAATAAAGATAGCCATTTCTCGAGAATCATTCGCATTGGCATCCCGACGATTGAGAGTGCTGGAAATAGCCCAGACTGGTTCATAAGCAATAATTATCTTAGACAAAGAATCTTTTTGAACTCCATTCAGACATTCTTCCAGTTGGTTCTTAACGAAATTAAAATATCCGTGATTTTCATCTCTTTTGTCCTCTCCTACGCAAAGTATGGGCGTAAGTCCAGCTCTGAGTGCTATTTTTATCTTTTTATTTACATTCAGATTATTCTCACCCAAGGCACGTCGCTCAGAATGACCTAAAATGACATACTGGACTCCTATATTATAGAGCATATCAGCCGATATTTCTCCCGTATAAGCGCCCTCTTCCACTTTAAAAATATTTTGTCCGCCTAAAGAAATCTTGGAAGATAGCTTTTTCAACCCGCTTAAATAAACATAGGGCGCACAAATTACAACTTCAGTTTTTTTAACACCGGAAATTAATTTAACAGTGTTTGAGAATAATTGTCCCGCTTCTTTTGGAGAAGACGGATTCATTTTCCAATTAGCTATAATAATTTTCTTCATATATTTATTTAATTTCTTTCCAACTTTTAATATTCCAGCCCCCGGCAGGACCAGAAGTAAAAGCTGCATTTGCCAATCCGGAAATATAGGTCACTTTTGCGCCGTTGTCTATAATAATTTTATTCCCCACTACTTCATTTAATTCAACATTATTATTTAGATGAACTGTGCCGTTCTGGGCGCTTACAAGTATGGCACCAACATTATTTAAAATCTCAAGAGCATTTATTCCAGAACAGTCAGTAGGGCAAAAGCTGGTTGTTGTGAGTAATATGTAAGATCCTTCGCTTCCAGAACCGTAAAATTTAACAAGGTTATTCAGCCTTACCCGCCCATCGGCAATAATAATGCCGCCTGTAGCGCCATAAGAACCATGCAAAGAAATTTCGGCTCCATTATCTGTGGTGATATTACCCACCACATAAATAGTTCCGGTTATAGTGACATCATCATTTATGGCCAAATTACCGGTAATTTTTCTTGGACCCAATGAAGTCGGTGAAGAAATAGTTAAATTGCCAATATGGATTCCTCCTAATTCTGCATCAGCTTTCCATTGATCTGTCATTGCTTGGGTAAGAGGCATACCAACCATATCCGGATCGACCTGTGATGTATCGCAAGACTTGTTATTACTTGCTCCAATTTGACAATAAAGGCTGCCTTCTATGGTAGAATTTTGCACTGTGTGAGCTTTGGCATCGCCTACGCCATCTTCTCCCACATCTATATTATCGATAAGGCCAGAAGCTCCGGCGGAAAAAGCGGATCCGGTAATAGAAGCCCCATTGGATCCAAGAATGGTTCCATTAGAATATACATTACCGTGAACTGTTGCGTTGCCAATAACAAATCCCCCCACGCCAGATTGGATGCCGTAATTAAACGAAACTCTAGTGTCAGTGCTTAATACAAGTTGATTTTTTCTCTGCCTCGATGAAACATCACCCAATGAAGAAACAGTTTTCTCGTTATAGCCGGAATCCGTTATTGTAGCTGTGGCCGAGTATCCTCCCAGTGTAACAGTATTTGTGGATCCTATGGTTTTAGCGTTTTTCAAGCGAAAATATGAATCTTCAATGGCCGATTCGGAGAGGAAAAAACTCTGGCTGGATTTTAGTAAATCGTTGGCTATTTTAAATTCACGCACTGAAGGCGAAACCAGCCCCGAGATTATCGCCAGTGAAATAAAAAGGAAAAATACTACCGATATAATCATCGCTTGCCCCCTGTTCTTTTTAATTTTTTTAAATTTATTCATTGGTAAATAAATTAACTACCATAATCTCCCCGCAACAAAACTGTATTGTAAAAGTTTTCAACTCGATTTGTCATATCTCTGCCACTTTTTACTGATAGACTTATTTTTATGGCATTTCCATTCACGGTTGTAATTTGAGTAAAAGACAAATTAACCACTTGAATATTGGGGGTGTTTAAGTTGCCTGTAAGAACATCATTTTCAAAAAGTTGTATATCGGAACCCGACAGTAAAAATCTTACCGTTTCATTATTATCCAGTTCGTCTTTGGTGTTAAGTTTAAGGTCGCTTGTAGTAATGGAATTTATCCCATATGCTTGCCGAATTTCTCGTGACATTCTTTCAATAGCCAAAGAACTTTGAACTAGATCCGATTGTATGGATATTTCTTTGAAAGCTTTGGTCATGGTAACAAAAGAATTAATTATCGCCAAAGTAAGAACCGAGAAAAGAGCGATGTAAAAAAGTATCTCAACTAGTGTATATCCTCCTTTTACTTTTTGTATTTGATTTTTCATGAATTATGAAAAAAGGTCAGTTAAATAAAATTGCAAAGTTTTAGAGAGAGTTTGTGCCCCTTCAGTCCAAGATACAGTTACCGTTACAAGTCTGGTCTGATCATCTAGCGTGCCGGAAGGAGCAAGGTCTTGATTTGCATCTCTATAAGCGGAAGAAAAAACTATTCTTCTGGTAAAAGCGCCAACCTGCGAGGGGGTAGTAGAAAGAGTCCAAGTGTCACCAGAAAAAGACAAATAATAATCAGTGGAGAGAGTCAAACTAGATATCCCAGACCAAGCATTGTCGCGTATAACTTTAACAGCTTCCGCTCCTTCCTCTAAGAGAAAAGCGGATTGAGAATGGTGCAGAGATTGTCTGGCTAGATAAATAGATTTTTGAGCAACAGTTAAAGCCACTAGAATTGAAACAGTAACAATAGAAACAACAACAATTACTTCAACCATTAGAGAGCCTTGCTGAAAAAAACTTTTTAAATCGCGATTAATCTTCATATAATAATTCCATTAGATACACTCTTAAAGTTTAATATAAAAAACTAATTCATGCTAACTGCCCCAGTAGCAGATATGGTAATAATTTTTGAAAAATGAGAAATAGATATAGTAATTGTTCCTGTTTTATTCGGCGCGCCGGACAGTCTGTCAAAATAAACATCCACTGCCCCGCCTGTCAAATTTATACTGGAAATGGATGCCGGAGAAGTAATAGAAATATTCTCATTATCGGGGTCGAGAGATGAGAAAGTTGTACCCTTAAATATAATTATTTCATCTGATTCAAAATGTATCCCGTATTCTGAAGAATCTACTGAAGAAAGAGATTGCGATCTGGCTTCATCAAGCGCCGAAACAACTTCGGATGCCGTCGCTTTTAAAACTTGATTATTTCTCATCGCCTGGAAAGAAGGTAAAACAATTACAATCAGAAGTGTCGTTATGGATAAAACAATAAATGTTTCGAGGATGGTAAATCCTTTTTTAAAATTAAGCATCATTTTATGTTGTCTAAAACTGAATAAAGCGGTGAAATCATAGAAATAGCAAAAAACCCTACCCCGGCGCCGATAATTATCATTAATATGGGTTCAATAACAGTAGAAAGGTTCTTGGTTTTGTTTTCTATCTCTTCCTCATAAAATAATGCAATTTGAAGCAACATATCAGAGAGCTTCCCCGTTTCTTCTCCAACTTCTGTCATCTCAGACATCATTATGGGATAAAGATTAGAATTTTCTTCAAATACGGCAGAAAAAGGGGAACCTTTTTCTATTGCGATTTTTACTTTATTTAAAACTTCTTTAAAATAAATATTCTGCACAACATCTTCTGTTATTTCAACCGCCCGGGTTATGGAAACCCCAGACAATAAGAGTGAGGACATGGTGCGGGCAGTGCGGGCAGTATTTAATTCTTTCGTTAAGCCGCCAATTATCGGCAGTCTGATAGTTAAAAAATCAATATATTTTGCCATAAATTTAGAGTGGGAAAGTTTGATTATAGTAATTACCAATAAGATCAAAATTATAAAAGTCAAAATTAAATTATTGGAGAAAAAATTACCTAACCAAACAATAATTCTGGTAGAAAATGGCAATGCAACATCAAGTTCTTTAAAGGTTTTGGCTAGAGTCGGCACAACGAAAGCAAACATCAGTATGCCTATGACAATCATAGCCGATAGAATAACTCCGGGGTAGATGAGCGCACCACGCACTTTTTTGGTCAAAGAATGCGCTTTTTCTAAATTTGCCCCGACTTCAGAAATAGCGCCGGTGAGATTGCCAGATTCTTCTCCGGCTTTGGTCATGGATACGAAAAGTTTGGAAAAAACATTTGGAAATTTCGCAAAACCCGAGGATAATGTTCCTCCAGCATTAACTTCCTGGGAAAGGGCGACTAAAATTTTATTGAAGTTTTGTTTTTTCGTTTGTTTCTCCAGAACCGATAACGCCCGCGAAAGTGAAAGCCCGGCTCGAAGCATTCCGCTTAAATTCTTGGTGAAAAGAATCAATTCGACAATACTGACTCTGCTGAAAAAATTATTCAGGAAAGCCATTAGATTAAAGGAATAACTGCTATTTTTCTCTGCAATAGAAACGGGGGTGAGTTCGCGAGATCTCAGTTCACGAGAAAGAGCAAAACGATCCGCAGACTCTAAAATACCGTCCACTAATTCGCCATTTTTTGATTTTGCTTTATAAGAAAAAAGCATCTTATTTATTCTCCTAAATTTTTCTATATTGTATACTTATAATTTTATCTTAGTGCTGTAAAAAATTTTGGCGGATTTACTCGGAAACAACACGGAATATTTCTTCCAGGGTTGTTTGCCCCAACACCGCTTGAAAAACTCCATCCTCAAGCATGGTCATCATCCCTTCTTTTTTTGCCTGCACTTCAATATCATCCTGAGAACTGCCTTTTAAGATTAATTCCCTTATAGTGGGAGTAACTTTTAGAACTTCATGAATACCGACACGGCTTGCGTATCCGTCTTCTGATTCGGCATTTTTTACTGCCTTATAAAAAGAAATTTTGTCCCAAGTGTCTTTGGCTCCTACAATTTTTTCTTCCCTTAGCATGACAAGCATTCTGTCTAAATCCACAAGTTTGCCTAAATTTTTTATTTCCACAGGCGATAGAAAGTGCTTTTTTTTACTGGCCATCAATTTACGCACCAATCTTTGCGCAATTATTGTCTTGACAGTTGAAACTATTAAAAATGGTTCCACGCCCATATCTATCAACCTCGGAATCGCTCCTGAAGCGGAATTGGTATGAATTGTAGAAAGCACCAAATGTCCGGTAAGAGAAGCGTTGATGGCAAGTCCCGCTGTTTCTTTATCGCGAATCTCTCCGACCATCACTACGTCCGGGTCTTGGCGAAGAAGCGAGCGAAGACCGTTAGCAAAAGTAAGCCCTATCTCGGGTTTTACTTGCGTTTGATTAACTCTGGGCATTTGGTACTCAATCGGATCTTCAACTGTAGATATATTTACCTCAGGTTTATTTAAAATATCAAGCATGGTATAGAGAGTCGTAGTTTTTCCGCTACCGGTCGGTCCAGTCGCTAACACCATCCCTGTCTTCTGTTTCAAAGAATCATGTATTCTCTCAAGTCCCTCACCGTGGAAACCGAGCGACTCCAACGAAAATCCGTGGGCATTTTCTTTTAAAATTCTTATAACAGTTTTCTCGCCATAGAAAGTTGGCAGAGTGGAAACACGGAAGGAAACCTTTTCTCCGTTCTGGTCTATCTTGAATCTACCGTCTTGGGGCAATCTTTTTTCATCAAGTTTTAAATTTGACAGCACTTTTATGCGGGCGGTTATTCCGGCAGCAGCTTTTTTTTCCAGAACCATTGCGTCATGAAGAATGCCGTCTATTCTGTATCGCACGGTTAGATCCTTTTCTCCCGGCTCAATATGAATGTCCGATGCATTCTGCAGGATAGCGTGAAAAATAAGCGAGTCAACAATTTTGACCACCGGCAAATCTTCGGCCATTTCTTTCAATTCGGCTTCTGATTTTTCACCTTCATCTTTAGAAATAGCTTTTAGAGATGCCGATTCTTTTTGAATAATATTGCCAAACTCAATCTGCAAACTTTCCCTGTATTGAATAAGCGCGGATTTTATAGAATTAACATCGGTGAGACGAGGCAAAATTTTTAACCCGGAACGTTTCTTTATAAAATCAATAACCGGCATGTCTTCTACGTCAAGCATTGCCACTTCCAGATTATCGGCGTTTTTTTTGTAGGCAATTATATTGGAATTGCGCGCAATCGGCTCGGGAATCAAAGAAAGGACAGAAAAACCAATCTTTTCATTAACCAGGTTAATAAAAGGAATGCCCAGAACGAAGGCTTCTGTTTTTCTTAAATCTGATTCTGATATCTTGCCACTTGAGAGCAAAATGTTTCCAAGTTTTTGTTTTTTTTCTATCGCTTCAGCGCTCGCTTTATCCAGATCTGTTTTGGAAACCAGTTTGGAATCCAAAATAAATTTCTTCAATTGTTCTTCATTGATTTGCATGTCTAACTATTATAGCAACAAACGAGGAGCAGAAACAAATATAAATTTTAGCGCTCTATAAAGATTGGTTTTTTTACATTTGAGACTGTAATTTGAGCTGTGGAAGTTTGGGAGCCACCACTACCGCCAACGCATGTTGCCGTATAAGTACCCGTACCTATTGAATTATCTGTTGAGCCGGTCCAGTATTGTCCGCCAACCTGGGTCATAGTCAGCGGACCAATTCCATCAATAGAGCACGCAACAGTCTCAGTAAGATTTAAGGTCGTTATTGTAAGAGTGGTAGTTTGTCCCTCGGGAACACTTGCCGGTTCGGCAGTAAGAACGGTGCCGAGATTAGGATTATTGGGATCATAGGGTGGTATTGCATTGGTTGTTATGTTTACCCAGCCACTACAATTATTATTAGAATCAGATTCAGTTATTACGCCTCCACTGGCATATAAAGTCATGTCTGCGCAAGCTCTAACCGAATACGTGGTAGCTGATGGAAAAGCATAAGACGTAGTAACCACATCGCCAGAACCAAAAGCAAGCGCCGGCATAGGGTTGGGATAAGTGTCGGTATAAGGAATATCGGTAAATCCGCCACCGCCGTCTGGGGTAACTGATATTTGAAAGAAATTCGGAAAAGATATATTGGTAGAAGAATATCCCCAATTGTAAATCATGGAAGAAAGAGTAATAGGTACATTGACAAAAACTACACTTCCTGTAGGTGAATCAAAGGTTGGATTATCAGCTATCAGATCTGCAAGGCAGGATTGTGTGTTGCAAGACTGGATTCCTGAACCAACACATTCGGCTCCGCCATTGGCCGGCTCTGGATTAGTGCAAGTGCGGGTCTGGGTTCCGCCGCCGCATGACAAACTGCAAGCGCTCCAATTATTACTCCATCCGCCGTCAATAGGAACACCAGCTTCTCCACCAACAACCACATCCGTCCAGCCACTACAGTTGTTGTTCTCATAATTATTTAATGCATCCGATTCAGTAACAGTCCCTGTATCTGAAGAATCAGATTTATCCGCACACACTCTCACCGAGTATGTGCCATTAGAGACAAAGGTGTAAGATTTATTATATGTTCGCTGTCCTCCAGCAACTATCCTAGGCATAGAATTGGAAGACAAATCAGTATATTCACCACCTCCACCCGCTGTAGCTGATATCTGAAAGAAATTTCTAAAATTAGAACCGGAAGGGCCGGTAGCCACATTCCCCACATTTCTAATAATTGTGGAAAATGTTACAGCTGTGCCGGCTGTAGCTATGTTCGGTGTGGGATTATCAGCCGTCAAATCAGGAAGATTAGTAATACAAGCTTGGGTATTGCAAGATTGAGTGGAAGAACCAACACATTCGGCTCCGCCATTGGCCGGCTCCGGATTGGTGCAAGTGCGGGTCTGGGTTCCGCCGCCGCATGACAAACTGCAAGCGCTCCAATTATTACTCCATCCGCCATTTACAGGAGCATCGGCATCTATACATTGAACCCCATTCCAGGTGGTGCCGGAGGTACAGATAGTAGCCACATTAGTTTGTGCTAGTTGTATTCCAGTATTGTAGAGGAAGAAATTAACACCAGAAGAATTGTAGGGAGCAGTAAATGTTTGTGTACCATTGTTGAGAGAATTTCCAGGACTTGGTGTGCCGGTCGGACTGGTGACAGCGGAAGTACCTATTGGATTAGTCGTGGTCCAAGTTAGAGCAATCGTACAACTACTACTACCTGAGGCAATCGTACAAAAAGTGGATGGGCCCGGGGTAAGGGTTCCGGACATTAATCCAATCACTGGTCCCCTTACGGCACTTGTAACTGTTCCAGAATAACTACCATTACCAGTAGCTACAACCCTTATATATTTATTTAATTCAGTACTAGTTAATACGTAAGTACTAGATGTCGCTCCAGAAATATTAGAATATGTGCCCCCGGAAGTAGTCGCATTTTGCCATTGATAGGTGGCAGTTGCCCCAGCTGGAGACAGAGCGCCAGCTGTTAATGTCTGACCCACTTGAGTTGTGCCAGTAATAGCTCCAATAGAAGTAAGTGGAGTAGTAGCTGCATTTACCGTCACCGATTGCCAAGGGGAGCTACAGTTATCATTTTCATTTGATTCGGCAATTACTCCAGTCACATCAGCCGAACTGGTTTTGTCAGCGCAAAGTCTGATGGAGTAAGTGCCGGCTGAAGGGAAATTAATAGCGGAAGAAGTAATCACTCGACTGGCTCCAATACCCAGAGCGGTAGTGGAAGCAGAAGTTTGATCGGTGATTGTTCCCCCACCATTACTTGCGGTAGCCGTCTGGAAGAAGTTGCTAAAGGAAGTTACCGTTGAAGTATCGCCGTTGTTTAAAATAGTTGCGTTGTATGTTTGGGCGACGCCAGCCGTAGCCGAGGCTGGAGAGGGCGCCACTGAAACAATTAAGTTTGGACCAGTGGTAGCTTGAGCCGTTACATTTACCATGGCGCTCGATGGAGAACCGGTACCATTGGCATTGCTGCAAATTAGGGTATATGTATA
>MFUU01000010.1:0-1923 GCA_001785805.1 Candidatus Nomurabacteria bacterium RIFCSPLOWO2_01_FULL_39_17 | reverse complement strand
CCAACCAGCAAAGCTTGAGCCGGTATTGGCTGAGGCAGTAAGCGTGACAGCAGTGTTGGAAGAATATGTTTCTGAACAATCGGTTCCACAATTAATTGTCTGTGGACTATCGGAAGAAGAAACAACTCCCGCACCTGTGCCTGCTTTGGCGGCAGTGAGAGTGTAGGCTGCTATTGTGGTAAATGTTACTTCATTGCCGTATGTTGTTCCGGTAGAATTCGTCGCATAACCACGAACATAGTATGTGGTACCCGAGGTTAGTCCAGTCACAGCTATTGTATACAAACTATTGGCTCCGGCAGTTCCCGTGTAGGTAGGACAATTTGTTGTTGGTACTGGTACCGTTTCCGGTACTGTTGATGTTCCATAACAAATACCGCGAGTAAGAGGAGTAGTTGGGTAGCCGGAGTTGGTAGCGGTTGCTCTAAGAGTAGCACCTGTTATTGAAATAGAAGTAGTAGAGGCAGTTGTAACCGTTGGTTTGGCTACACACTTGCTTGAACCTGCATCCCAAAAAGCGCCATTGGCTGTGTCACAAGCGGCAGTTACTGTTTTTCGCTCAAGTTCTTTAGCATCATGGTAAAGAAAAAATGTTCTAGAAGAATACGGCACAGAAAGAGTAGCGCTACCATTAACACTTGCATCTACATCAGTCATATCGTTTGCGGTAACTGCCGACAAACCACCAACAATACGATTTGTTATGGTCCAAGCTACATCCACATTGCAACTACTGTTGCCTGCAGTAATAGTGCAGGAAGATGAAGATGGGGTGAGAGTGCCTGACAAAAATTTGGCGGTAACTGTACAAGTTCCGGTTATAGCTCCGGTTGTATAAGTGGTATCAGAAAGTGATCCTCCACAGCCGGTAACCGAAGAAATAAATTTAGAAGTATCGGGGGTTATGACAAAGCTTGGCGTGGAACCATAGTCGACTGAATGATTTGTCCATACTGGATCAATGGTACCTCCGCCGGCAGTACTAACTACTGAAGAGACAGCGACCGTATCTAAAGTAAATGTAGCAGTAGCAGATTTAACTGCGTCCATAGAAACAGTACAAGTTCCCGTGGTATTAGTACAGGCTCCCGACCAACCAGCAAAGCTTGAGCCGGTATTGGCTGAGGCAGTAAGCGTGACAGCAGTGTTGGAAGAATATGTTTCTGAACAATCGGTTCCACAATCAATTCCGGCAACGTCGGAAGTAATGGTTCCCGAGCCTGTGCCTGATTTGGTGGCAGTAAGGGTAAAGGATTGTGGGTTTACAATTATCTGCACATCTCTATTCGGTGAACTGATGGCATTTGAAAATGTTCCATTGTTATCAGTAGCAATTAAACGAAATACATAAGTACCAGCCACAAGATCAGTAATCGTAGTAGTGGGAGAAGTATATGCACAAGTCTTTACTGTTCCAAATATTGGATCACCAAAGGTGGCATTATCGCAGCTTATGCTATTGGTTGCATTTTTATAATAAAAACTTTCATTTGCACCGTAACGTACTTGCTGGGTACCAGAAAAAGAACAAGTTTCGCCTTCATTCGCACAATTGGTCCAAGTAGAGTCCGTAATTGTATATGTAGTTGGGCCAGAAACTCTTAACCAAGCTATATTCGCAACAGCTCCGGGAGCGGTATCGGTGGCAGTTCCGGTAAGAGTAACCGCACTTGTGGGCAGGGTAATTGTCTGATCTTCTCCAGCGTCAGCGACCGGTGCGACATTGTCTACACAAGTACTTCCATCCCAGGTGGCGCCATTGGCCGTGTCACAGCCTGCTGTAATTTTTACAGTCTGGGCAATCTCATTTGTGTTGTTGTAAAGGAAAAATTGTCTACCATTGCCACTGTTATACGGAACATTGAATGAAACACTGATGCCAGAATTTAGATTGTATTCGGTATTACCATCACCTAAACCATC
>MFUU01000009.1 GCA_001785805.1 Candidatus Nomurabacteria bacterium RIFCSPLOWO2_01_FULL_39_17 | reverse complement strand
TTATTTTTTACCAGTTCATCGGCACCCCTACGAGTAGAGATTTTCTTCAGAGCTAAATATTTGTTTATTCGCATTGGAAATGAATCTGACATGTGGTGGTGCCCCCAGTAGGAATCGAACCTACATCGCAAACTCCGCAAGCTCGCATTCTATCCATTGAACTATGAGGGCTTTATTTTAGATTAGCAATTTTTAGTCTCGGGGTAAAGCAAATAGAAAATTATTTAAAACCCCAAGGTTTCCATTATCTTTTCAGATAGATGCTCTTGCATTTCTTCTTCTTTTATATTCTTGGAGAGCATTACATTACGAATTTTTTCGCTCCATAAGCTCTCTATTGGCACTCCGATGACGGGTATAAAAATCCTTTCTGATCTTATAAAAAGAATGGGCTTTTTCTCTACACCATCTTTGGAATTTGTTTGCACGCAAAAAGCTTTTATATTTTCATACAGATAAATACGATCTCCAACTCTTAAACCTTTCTCGTCTAGTCCGTATGATATCAACGATGGTTTCTTTTTGGCAAAAATCCAAAGCAACACTCCGCTTAATACCAACAGTATCGCAAAAAAATAATTATTATAAATAAACGCAGTTGCGCCACTGGTCGCCACAATAATACCCAGAGCCCAAAACCAATCATTGCTTCGCTCTTTTTCTTCGTATTCCAAAGCGGACCACTCCAACCCCTCATTTAGCTCATTCATACCCCTTTATTATATCAAAATACGAACAAACATGTCTATATTAGTAAGTATTTTAAATAGAAACCCAATTTTACTGTGATTTATTCACCAACGGCACAAAAATAAAGTCTCCTTTTTCCGTTTCCGTAAATTTATCTTTTTTCCTCGTTATTTTTATAAGTTTTTGCATATATTCCCCGACTGGCGCCAGCAAAATCCCGCCATCGCCCAGCTGTTTTTTTATTTCCTCGGGCATTTGTTTCGGCGCTGCGGTTAGGATTATTTTGTCGTATGGGGCATATTGAGCCAGTCCGCGCGAACCATCCATATTAAAAACAAAAACATTTTTATAATCCCCCAATATTTCTTTTGCTTTTTCAGCAAGCTCCTTTACAACCTCAACGCTATAAATTTCCCCATTTTCCCCCACCAGATAAGACATCAAGGCGGCATTCCACCCGCTACCAGTTCCAATTTCCAAAATTCTGTCTCCCTTTTTTAATTCAAGCTCCTGCAACATAAAAGCAACCGTATACGGCTGGCTTATGGTCTGTCCGTATCCGATAGATAAGGGATGGTCTTCATAAGCTTCTTCTAAATTATTTTCCGAAACAAAATTTTTTCTGTCAATTATTTGTATGGCTTTTAGTATTTCCTCCTTAATTCCCTTATCTCTAAGTCCTTTTATAAGCTCTTTTTTGTTCATCGATTTAATTTTCTGCGAGCAGTTTTGTACACTACTCGGACTGACTTAAGACGTAGATATTATTTCTCTTTTTTTATACCAAGCCTTACCCTTAAATCTTCAGCTTGTTGTTGAAAGACCGAGATCTCTTTTTCTGTTAATATATCTTCATTTTTGTAATATTTAACCTTCGATAATACCCTCCTATACCGTTCTTTCGCAAGACCTATATTTCCACTCCTAAGACATTCACATACTTCATTTAATAAATTTTCCATTTCAACCTTGGGAAGTTTGCTCAATGTTTCCTCTATTTGAGTTTTAATTGCAGAAATATCAACACCTGCTTTTTGAGCTTCTTCTAGAAGTAATTTTAAATTATGATATACAAGAAAATGTGTTTTACCGTTCAATGTTTCCCTAGCAGACTCTAAGGATATGCCAATTCTTTTTAACAGTAATTGCTGATATTCAATATTACTTGATGGCGCTTTTGTAAATTGATTCATAATTTGGCGGAAGCGGTGAGATTCGAACTCACGGTGCCTTGCGGCACTCTTGTTTTCAAGACAAGTGCGATAGACCACTCTGCCACGCTTCCCAGCTAATTTATTTATCTAAACGACGACAATGCTTTACGGAAATCTTTTCTCACATCCGCCCGGCCTTTTTTCATAATGTAGAAAATGTAAAAAATTTCTAGAATTCCAACAGTGTTCAATACTAGCAATACCACAAACCATTTTTTCTGATTATGCTTTGCCGATGTCCACAGAGCATACCCTTTCCAAAGAAGAGTCCAAACAACTAATACTACCAAAACTATATAATTTTGAGAAAAGTATGGATACATAAATATATTATATCATAAAAATAATTTTTGTGTTAGTATCTGGTGATGATATACTCCTCCAGATTTTTAGGCATAGATTATGGGGACAAAAAGATAGGACTGGCTATTTCGGATGAGAACAAAGTGCTTGCTTTCCCGAAAGAGGTAATACTAAACGACAATCATACTCTTAGCAAAATTAGTGAAATTTTAAAAGCTGAAAAAGTTTTGGAAATAGTAGTTGGCGAATCTCTTGATTTGAAAGGAAAGCCTAATACGATATCAAACGACGTAGATATTTTTATTTCAGAACTGGAAATTAAATTCAATGTCCCCATACATCGGCAGAAAGAGTTTTTTACTTCAATAGAAGCGCGCCGATATAAAGATATAAAAAAAGCCGATGCCTCGGCAGCGGCTTTGATACTTCAGCGATATTTAGATAGAATGAATTTATCCCGCCATAGCGGGACGAGTAATGATTTCCATAGAAGATTTCAAAAAAATTGACATTACCGTAGGACAGATTTTATCCGCAGAGAGGGTTCCGGATACCGATAAATTGTTAAAATTGTCGGTAAATCTGGGAGAAGAAAAACCGAGGCAAATTATTTCCGGCATTTCTTTGTATTTTCCGGATTGTGCTGTCTTGGTTGGCAGGAAATGCATGTTTGTATCCAATCTGGAACCGCGGGTTATCCGCGGACTTGAAAGTGAGGGTATGATATTGGCGATTTCCACGGAAGACGGAAAATTTTCCTTACTTGAACTCGAAGACGAAATTCCCATTGGAGTAAAAGCCAAATAAAGAGGCAAGATCAATGGCGGTTGCTTAAAAGATATCGTATAATACAAATATGCTCAGGAATTCGTATAATAGGTTTTTCCCGGTGCCGGATTTTCTTGTGCCTTCTTCTTTCGGTTTGGATGTTTCGGATGAGTCAATAAAATTTGCTAGGATTGTTGGTGCGAAAAACGGCATAAAAATAGGACAATACGGCGAACGAAAAATTCCAGCGGGTGTAATCGAATCCGGTAAAATCAAAGACCAGAAACAACTAGAACAAATCCTCTTGTCGCTAAAAAAAGAAGAAGGAATAAAATCGGTGCGTGTTTCTCTGCCGGAAGAACAAGTTTACCTGTTTCGGCTCTTATTAGGCAAAGCCGGTCTGCAAAATGTGAGGGAGGGGATAGAACTTGCCTTGGAAGAACATGTGCCAATATCGGCGCCGGACGCAATTTTTGACTATGAATTATTAAGTGAAACCGAAGAGAATTTAGAACTTCAAATCGCAGCTATTCCAAAGAGTGTTATTGAAAGCTACCTTTCAGTTTTTAAAAATTCCATGATACAGGTTCAATCATGCGAACTTGAAGCACAGGCCACTTCCCGCGCTGTCGTTAAGAGAGGGGATATGGAAACTTATATGATTGTTGATTTCGGCCAAACTCGAACCGGGATTTTTATTATCTCCAGAGGCGTTGCGGTATTTACTTCTACGCTTGATGACGTCGGCGGAGTGATGCTGATGAAAGTAATTCAAAAGAGTTTTAACATTAGTTATGAAGAAGCGGAAAAAATGAAGAAAGATTATGGATTGGAGCGCAATGGTCCGAATAAAGAAATATTTTCCGTGCTATTGAACATTGTTTCCATTCTGCGCGATGAGATGGTTAAGCACTTCATATATTGGCATACTCACAAGGACGAAGAAGGGAAAGATCGTCCGCCGATTAAAAAAGTAATCCTGTGTGGCGGAGAATCTAATCTGAAGGGCTTAGCTGAGTATTTTTCCGTTAGTATGAAGATTCCGGTAGAATTGGCAAATGTTTGGACCAATATAAACGACACCGCTAAAGATATTCCCGAGATAGGCTTTACTAAATCACTCACCTTTGCGACTACCTTCGGGCTTGCGTTGGGAGATTTCGACTATGATTAATTTAATTCCAAACGAAGAAAAGAAAAAAAAAGTAAGGGACTTTTATTTTAGGCTCTTTGTTGTATCTTTGTTTGTTCTTAGCTTTTCTATACTTATAGCCGATGCTGTATTTTTACCTTCTTATTTTATTGCTTCAGCTAAGAAAAACTTTGTAAATAGCCAACTAACAACACAAAAAGCAAAACCACTGCCGGAAGTTGATCAAGAAATTCTTTCCCAAATTTCTGATTTGGAAAAACGCTTGACTTTAATTGAAAACACGAGAAAAGATAAATATATAGTTTCCGCCAGAGTTATAAATGAAATCATCTTCAAAAAGATATCAGATATTAAAATAAACAAAATCTCTTATCAAAACAATCTCACCGGCAAGATTATACGTGTCAGTGGAACAGCCAAAAGCCGCGAACGCTTGCTTTTGTTCCGCCGGGCGCTAGAAGATGATCCAGAATTTAAAAAAGTCGACCTGCCAATCTCTAATTTTATTAAAGGGTCCAATATATCATTTTTTTTAACTCTAATTCCCTCTTGATATGAAATATAATTTTCTCAAATTACCCTTTTCTCTTTCGATAGCATTGCTGATCTTTTCTTGTTTGTCTTTTTCGTTTTTATATATAAAGATAAAAAATACCGATACAATATCAACTCAAATATTTAATGAATGGCAGGAAGAAAACCAGAAAAGAAATGATTTAAAATATCTTGACCACTTAATCAAATCAATAGACCAAGAAAAAACCCTCCTGAATGCTCATTTCGCCGAAGCTTCGGATGTCGTTCCTTTCTTAAATACAATTGAAAAATTAGCCATAGAAGTGAAAGCCGAAGCGGAAGTTGTCTTTGTTAGTGTCCTGGATACAGACAAGACGCTATCTTTACAGATTAAAACCTCCGGCAGTTTTGAGTCGGTTTATAAATTTTTAATGTTATTGGAAAATTCTCCATATGAACTTGATTTGTCCTCTTTAGAAATGCAAAGAGTCTCTGCCGACGACGCTACGGATAATTCAAAAACCAAGAACCCCCAATGGTCGGTGGTTTTTTGGGTTAAACTTTTAAGCTTCATA
Organism: Candidatus Nomurabacteria bacterium RIFCSPLOWO2_01_FULL_39_17; assembly: GCA_001785805.1. GTDB lineage: Bacteria > Patescibacteriota > Minisyncoccia > Phycocordibacterales > UBA9973 > UBA9973. The sequence continues at coordinate 23,990 of MFUU01000009.1, read as the reverse complement.
CCATAATATGCAAATAAAATTTTTCAAAAGGAAAAAAAGTTTTAAAAAAGGAGGCTTGGGAACCAGTCCGGAATTTTTCTGGGATATTCTTCTCTTTATAGCGCTTGCCATAATTATTTTATCTTTTATTTTTGGATTTTTTCTTTTTAGAAAAATAAACAGAGATACGATTTTAGCCGTAGACAGCATCAGTGAAAAATCTCAAACAATCAATAAAGAAAGAATTGACAAAGTATTGCAATATTTCTCCGATAGAGAAAAAAAATCTGCCGAGATTTTAAGCTTCCCGGCGTCGGTCGTTGACCCCTCTTTGTAATGTGCCCTCGGTAAGAATCGAACTTACATCAGCGGCTTAGAAGTCCGCGGTTCTATCCATTGAACTACGAGGGCCTTGTGCGCGCTGAGGGACTCGGACCCCCGACCTTCTCAGTGTAAATGAGTTGCTCTACCAACTGAGCTAAGCGCGCATCCCAAAAACGCTTGTAATTATAGAACATTTTTACTAAGATTTCAATATGGTTAAAATTTTATACGAAGACTCTAATATTTTAGCGATAGACAAGCCGTCTGGTATTGCAGTCCATTCTGACGGGCGATCTCGAGAGAAGACAATTTCTGATTGGGTTCTAAAAAACTACCCGAAGTTAAGGGGAATAGGAGAACCTGTTACTTTTGATGATAAAGAAATCGACCGGCCGGGAATAGTGCACAGATTGGACAAAGAAACTTCCGGAGTTTTACTCATCACAAAAACAAAAAAGGTGTTTGCTTATTTTAAAGAACAGTTTATGAATAGACAAGTCAAAAAAATTTACCATGCTATTGTTTCAGGATTTGTTAAAAATGACCATGGAATTATCAATAAGCCGATTGGCCGGAGTCCGAAAGATTTTCGTAGACGCTTAGCCGGACGGGGAGTAAGGGGAGAATTGAAAGAGGCTATAACCGAATACAAAGTTTTAAAAAGATTCGAGGCTCCGTCTTATGAAATTTCTTCGCGCTTAACCCTAAAGGGCTCCGACGCAACAAAGAAATTTCACAAGACTACACCAAGTAAATTTAGTTACTTAGAAATAAAACCCAAGACCGGCAGAACACATCAAATCCGTGTGCATATGAAATTCCTAAACCATCCCGTTGCCTGTGATTCACTATATAATCCAGATAAACCATGTCCCGCAGGCTTCAAGCGCCTAGCGCTCCATGCCAAGTCGATTGAATTTAAAACTCCAAAAGGCAAAAACATAAAAATAGAATCACCATTACCGAGAGAATTTAAGGAAATAGTGTAAAATTAAGAGATGCAGACTGAAATTAAAAAATGTCAAAATTGTCCCGATTTCTAAATTTAAAATGTTTTATTTATATATATTATATTCAACAAAAAACGGAAGATATTATGTAGGTAGTTGTGAAAATATTAACAAACGATTACGTCAACATAATTTAGGTTTAGTTAGATCTACTAAATTTTATTTACCTTGGAAAATTGTATATACTGAAGAATATAAAACATTATCAGAAGCAAGGAAAAGAGAATATCAAGTTAAAAGTTGGAAGAAACGAGTGGCCATTGAGAAATTAATAAACGGTTTAAATTTAAAGAAATCGAGGATCCACGATTCTGATTAATCAGAATCGGGACAAAAAAGTTATGGAATACGAATTTAAAAATGTGGTGTGTCAAAACTGTAAAGGAAAATTTACTATCGAGCCGGAAGATTTTAATTTTTATGAAAAAATTAAAGTTCCTCCACCGACGTGGTGCCCCACTTGTAGGCTAATTCGCCGTATTGCTTGCACCAATAGTTGGTCACTTTTTTATCGAAACTGTGATAAATGCGACAAACGGACACTCTCAATGTATCCACCATCTCAGAAAATAACTGTTTTCTGTCAGCCGTGTTGGTGGGGTGACAGTTGGGACGGTACTGAATATGCCATGGATTACGATCCAAACAAACCATTTTTAGCACAGTGGAAAGAATTATCAGAGAAGACTCCATATACAGCTCTTGAAACAGGTTATTTAACTTTAAAAAATTGCGAGTATTGTAATTCTATTGGCTATTCAAAAAATTGTATGCTTGCGATATGGGCTGATTACTGCGAAAATGTTTATTTCTCTTCTATTATGAATGAGGGTAAAGATATAGCTGATTCCTTATTAATTTTTAGCTCTGAATTGTGTTATGAATCAATATGGCTCCATAAATCTTACCGTGTTTTTTATTCACAAGAATGTACTGCCTGCACGGCTGTATGGTTTTCTAGAAATTGTTATGGATGCATGAATTGTGTCGGATGTGTAAATCTACGTGGTTCTTCTTATAAAATTTTTAATGAGCAATATTCAAAAGAAGGTTACTTGAAAAAATTAAAAGAATTAAAATTTGATACTCGTTCCGGAATAGATAAACTCAAAAAAGAAAGTGAAATATTTTGGAAAAAATTCCCGTATCGTTTTTATTGTGGGGATTCGTTTAATTTGAATGTTACTGGTGAATATATACATAAATCGAAGAATTCGAAAGAAATGTATATTTGTGGAGGTGCGGAGAATTGTAAATGGTGCCAGTTTATTACATTTAAACCAGTGAAAGACTGTATGGACTATTCTGGTTGGGGTAATAATGCCGAGCTTGTTTATGAGTCTTTTACCGCAGGTTTAAATATAAGTAATTCTAAATTCTCTGGTTTTTGTTGGTCAGATGTGATTAATACATAATATTGTTTATGGTGTATTACGTCGAAAAATAATTTTGGTTGTGTAAATTTAAAACGCAAAAATCATTGTATTTTAAATAAAGAATATACAGCGGACAAATATAAGATTTTAAAAGAGAAAATTATAGAAAATATGAAAAAAAATCCATATATAGATAAAAATGGACAAGCTTGGCCATACGGAGAATTTTTCGGAGATGGTTTTTGCAAGTTTGCTTACAATAATTCAAATGCTAATAGGTTTTTTCCAAAAGCAAGACAAGAAGCACTAGACCTTGGTTATACTTGGAACGATGAAGCTGAACATCAACCCGATGCGACAATCTCTGGGAGTGAGCTACCTGAAACTATTGAAGAAGTCGATGAATCGATTTTAAAGGAGATTATTTCTTGCACTACCTGTGAAAGAAAATATAAAATAGCTTCACTTGAGTTTGATCTTTTACGCAAAATGAATATACCACTTCCAGCCCAATGTTTAAAATGTAGAGAAAATAGTCGCTTTAATAAAATAAATATGCCAGGTTTATATGATCGCGTATGTATGAAATGCGGTATTAATATAAGAACTCCATTTTCTCCTGACCGAACTGAAACGATTTACTGCGAAAAATGTTATCAAGGTAAATTTTTGTAAAATTTCTTAGTTTGCCTTTAAAAACCTTCTGTGATAAAGTGTTTTCACCACAATGAGTAATGCGACAAGTAAAATTAAATTTAGTCCGGTGGACATTGAAGCTAGGAGAAAACTCGATTTTCGAGCTGGCGACACAGCGCGCGTCTGGTCTAAAATTCTAGAGGAAAAGGGTAAATATCGACTACAAGCTTTCGAAGGTATGGTACTTGCCAGAAAACACGGCGGGGAAGCTGGCGCCACCTTTACCGTGAGGCGAGTTGCTTCCGGAGTCGGAGTTGAAAGAATTTTCCCTCTTTTCTCTCCAATGATAGATAAAATTGAAATAACTAAAAAATCTCGTACTCGCAGGAGCAAGCTTTACTATGTTCGCACCAAGGCAGTGAAAGATGTCCGCCGAAAGATGCGTTCTGTCACTTTTGACACTGAAGAAGTAGTAGAAGAACTGGTTAAATAAGTTATATAATCTTAATACGCCCAGATGGCGGAACTTGGTATACGCGTATGCTTGAGGTGCATATGCCGCAAGGCTTGGGAGTTCGAGTCTCCCTCTGGGCACCAAAACTTTATAATTTTCTATTTTTAGTGTATATGGACTACCATATATCAATGGCATTCGGACATTGTGCAAATAAACTTGCATATGCTCCTCGTTTATTGATATAAATACAAATGTATGGTGCCTGTAGTTTAGTGGTAAAACTTCGGCTTGTGGAGCCGATATCGAGAGTTCAATTCTCTCCAGGCACCCCATAAAATTATTTTTTCTTCATTTCTGCTTCGAACTGATCAAGCTTTTTTTCTACCCTACTTAGGGTGCTTTGCAAATTGCGGAGTTCGGCTTCTTCTGTTTCTATCTCTGCTTGCTCTTTCTCTTCTATCTTCTTTTCACCTATGAGACCTGAAATTATCAATCTGTTTCCGATAAAAGCAGAAACAAATACTCCGATTAATAGTAGAATAACCGTTCCGAGAAACAATGATACAAGGGACCCTATGCCGATATCATCTGCTGTATGCCAAACGCCTCTCCAGAACAGCACCACCCCGATACCGCCTATGATGGCGTAGAAAATAGGGTGATGACTTAATTTGCCCCTTATCTTATCTTCCAGCTTATCGAAGAGTCGGATTATTCTTCTTAATATATTTTGTCTTTCCATTTGTACCAGAATTATACATTAATGGTAGAATAATTTCCATGTATTGGACCGATTCAAATCTTATTGAAATGCTTAAAAACAACGGCGTTGTAGTCATGCCCACGGACACTATTTACGGCATTGTGGGCAGAGCTCTCAATTCAGCTACTGTTAATCGTATTTATGAAATACGAAAACGCGCATCCAACAAACCCTGCATAATACTTATCGGGGATATTAATGAGCTCGAAAAATTTTCCATACATTTATCCGAAAAACAAAAAAAAGTTACTAACGAATACTGGCCTGGAAGCTTCGGGCAGAAACATGCTTTTTCTCAATTTCCTGCTTCGCAACGCCAACATTCAAAAAAGTATGTTTCTGCCTCTCGGCCGGTGAGTATCATTTTTAGTTGCGAGAGTGAAGAATTTAAGTATTTGCACCGCGGAACGAAAACTTTGGCGTTTCGCCTTCCGGCGCAGGAAGAATTGCGGAAGTTGTTGATAAAAACCGGACCACTTATTGCGCCCTCTGCTAATTTGGAAGGTTTGCTTTCTACGCGTAATATTACGGAAGCAAAAAATTATTTTGGGCAGGCGGTTGATTTATATATAGATGGCGGAGAACTCGAGGGGAAACCATCTAAGCTTATAAAATTGCATAAAGATGGAACTGAAAGTATAATTAGAGAGTAATATAATACGCAAAAATATGTCACAAAATCACGTTTCATTTCTAAAAGCATTATTTGGAGAAAATGAAGAGCCACGAAAGAGGATATTTCGCAGTATAAAAGCAAAAGCTGACGCCAAAAGAACAACTATGGAAAAAACAGCGGATTGGATGACCGCAAAATTCGGTGGCAGTAATTTTTTATGGCTGAACGTTGTTTTGTTCACCATATGGATACTCGTTAATACTAATCAGATAAAAATAATACCGGTATTTGATCCTTTTCCCTTTATTCTTCTTACCACTATAGTGTCGATTGAAGCTATAATTCTCGCTATATTCGTATTAATATCACAAAATCGTACTGCCAAAGTTGATGACTTGCGAGAAGAAACTCACCTACAGATTAACCTTATTACCGAGAAGGAGATTACCAAACTTATAAAGATGCTGGCCATACTATTAGAAAAGCAGGGAGTAGATTTGTCGCAGGACCCTGAATTAAAGAGAATGCTTAACCCTATAAGTGAAGAAGAAATCGAAAAAAGGCTAGAAAAAGAAATCTTGTAATGGAAATTTTAAAGAATTATGGCTTAGCTAAATTAAACACGTTCGGCATATCCGCGCGCGCCAAATTTTTTACCGAGATACATGATGAAAATAACCTAAAAGAGCTTTTTATACTCCCCGAATTTAAAAATAACGATAAGTTATTTTTAGGCGGCGGGAGCAATGTTTTATTTACGAAAGATTTTAACGGCATTATTGTTCTAAATAAATTAAAAGGAATTAAAATTTTAGAAGAAACGCCTAAATATACCCTACTTCGCGCGATGGGTGGTGAAATATGGCATGACCTTGTATCCTTTGCAGTTTCCCGCGAATACTGGGGGATTGAAAATTTATCGCTTATCCCCGGCACAGTCGGCGCCGCGCCGATGCAGAATATCGGCGCATACGGAGTGGAATTAAAAGAAACTCTTGAAAATGTCGAAGCCTACGAGATTGAAACGGGAGTAAAGAGAATTTTTAAGAAAGAAGAATGCGATTTCGGCTATCGAGACAGTATTTTTAAAAATAAATTAAAAGGGCGATATTTTATTTCGGCCATTACTTTGAAGTTAAATAAAACAGAAAAGAAAAATATTTCATACAAAGTTCTGCGCGAATATTTAGAAAAAAATAAAATAGAAGTAAGAACTTCTAAAGATATAAGTGACGCTATTGTCCAAATCCGCAGAAGCAAATTGCCTGATCCGGCCGTTATAGGGAATGCCGGTAGCTTTTTTAAAAATGTTTTTCTAAAATCGGAGAAATTGAAACAGCTCTTGGAGAAATACCCGAAGATGCCTTATTTTGAGGAAGATGGTTTGATAAAAATTCCAGCTGGCTGGCTGATAGAACAGTGCGGTTGGAAAGGGAAAAGAGTAGGCAATGTCGGTGTACATGACAAGCAAGCCTTAGTCTTAGTGAACCACGGCGGAGCGACAGGCGAAGAAATGAGAAATCTAGCGGAGCAAATCATTAATGCGGTTTTCACGAAATTCAGCCTTACCCTCGTACCCGAAGTGAATTTGATTTAAGATAAATTTTTTGTATAATTAGCTTATATGGAAAATAAAAATTACACAATAATTTGGTTTTTAGTAATAGCGTTAGTAATTGCCGGGCTCATATTTATTACCGTCTATAAGAAAGATAATGCCGATGTGTCAGATACATTAGCAATTAATCAAGAAGAAAATACCAATATGCAAAACACACAACAGATCGAGGGAGTAAAAGTCACTATTTTACGAGAGGGTAATGGCGAAATAGCGAAAGCAGGAGATACCGTCGCGATGAATTATACGGGTAAATTAACAGATGGCACGACCTTTGATTCTAATATGGATCCAAAGTTTCAGCACGTAGAACCCTTTGTATTTACCATAGGCGCGGGAATGGTGATAAAAGGCTGGGATTTAGGAATTGCCGGTATGAAGATTGGAGAAAAGAGGAATCTTACCATTGAATCTTCTTATGCTTATGGGTCCTCTGGCGCTGGCGGAGTTATACCACCGAATGCTACGCTTTTTTTTGACGTCGAACTTTTAGCAATTAAATAATCAATAAGTCTATGGAAATATCGCATCAGGATACAAAGAATTTATACAAAGCGCTTTTTGCTCTTTTGATAGTTCTCTCTGTTTACTTTGGCATTAAAGTTCTCTCTGAATTCAGATCTTATGGCAGAATAAGCAGCCAGAACGTGAACACTATTTCTTTTACCGGGCACGGAGAGATCACAGCTGTTCCTGATATCGCTAATATTTACTTTAGTATTCGCAAAGAAGCTAAAACGGTAAAAGACGCGCAAGCCGCAGTTGCGGTGGTGGAGAAGATAGCATTGGATTTCTTGAAATCAAATGGTGTTGCCGAGAAAGATATCAAAACTTCCAACGCTTCTTTTAATCCAAAATATGATTATAAATATGATGATACCGCGACAGTCATGCCCTGTACTATGTATGGCTGTCCGCCCCGCCCAGGCAAGAGCGTCATTACCGGCTATGAAGCCTACGAGAGCATAACTGTAAAGGTTAGAAATACAGACGAAGTAGGAAAGATTATGCAAGGACTAGGCACAACCGGTGTTTCTGACCTCAGTGGCCCCAACTTCGCCATTGACGATGAAGATGCCCTGAAAGGTCAAGCTAGGAAAAAAGCCATTAGTGAAGCGAAAGCCAAAGCGGAAGTATTGGCAAAAGATTTAGGCATAAGATTGGGCAGGATAGCAAGCTTTAATGAGTCCGGTAATTATCCGATATATTATGCCAAAGCCGGAATGATGTCTGCCGACAGCGCCTCTGCTCCGGCTCCGGCCGAAATACCAAAAGGCGAAAACACCATAAGCTCGGATGTGACGATAACTTACGAGATCAGATAACCATTGAACAATTTAACACTTATTTGACTATTGCGACCGAAAGTAGTAGCCTTAAAGAAGCCCTGCAAGGGGCTTTTTTAAGAAAAATAATGAAACGTACGACTCATTAAAAATCAGCCATGTCAAAAATTGTTGAATATCTCAAAGACACTAAGACAGAATTAAAGCATGTCATCTGGCCCACCAGAATACAGACTTTTGCTTTTACTGTGATAGTCATAATACTTTCAATTTTAATCGGTTATTTCCTCGGCGTTTTTGACTTTATTTTCTCGAAAGGGCTAGGAAGCATAATTTCACTTTAAATTTATTTGAATTTTACCTGCCCCGTAATAAATTCAATATACGAGGCTAATCAATAATCATTATTAATTAAATTTTATTACTGGGATGTCAAAACAAGAAACACAAGGCGCTCGCAACTGGTATGCCATCCATACTTATGCCGGATACGAAAATGTAGTGCTCCGCAACCTGAAACAGCGCATTGATTCGCTTGGCATGAACGATAAAATTTTCAACGTGATTGTGCCAATTGAAAAGAAAATAAAAATTAAAGGCGGCAAGAGAGTAGAGGTGGAAGAAAAAATTTATCCAGGTTATGTGTTGGTAGATATGATTGTGACAGACGATTCTTGGTATGTGGTCCGCAATACCCCGAGAGTTACTGGTTTCGTCGGCGCTGGAGTAAATCCTGTTCCGCTTAAGAAAGAAGAAGTGGATTATCTATTTAAAAAAATGGATGCCAGTACACCCAAGCATAATATCGACATGGCTGTTGGCGAGATGGTTTTGATTACTGACGGGCCCTTTAAGGACCTGGAAAGCAGGGTTAATTCAGTAGATCAAGAAAAAGGGAAAATAAAAGTACTTGTTTCAATGTTCGGACGCGAGACACCGGTTGAGCTTGACTTTCTTCAGGTAAAAAAGATATAAATTATTATTGCTCATAAGTAAATGTATGAAAAAGATAACAAAAAAGATAAAACTTCAAATACAGGCCGCGAAAGCGACTCCGGCGCCGCCATTGGGCCCCGCTTTAGGTCAGGCTGGTATTAACATTGGAGATTTCGTTACCAAATTTAATGCTGCAACTCAAAAGATGGCAGGGGATAAAGTTTCCGTTTCTGTCACTGTTTATGAAGACCGAAGCTATGATTTTGTGGTTAAAACTCCTCCAGTAACTGGTTTGATATTAAAAGCGGCTGGAGTAGAAAAAGGTTCCGGGAAAAATCTTGCCACCAAAGCTGGCAAGATAACCCGTGCCCAGGCACTCGAAATTGCAAACAAAAAGAGGGCGGATCTGAACGCCAAAGATGATGCAGGTGCAATAAATATCATTGCCGGTTCTGCTCGAAGTATGGGTGTTGAGATTAAAGGGTAATTTGTATATAAATATGCAGGAACTAACTGAAAGAGATTATAAAAAGATTCTCATTTGTTTAACTCTTTATATTGGTTCTCTTTTTGCTGCCAATACCCTAGGAATAAAGTTGATGCCGTTTATTTTCGGCACCCACCTCTCAGTAGCTGTTTTTTCTTTCCCCATCGTTTTTATAATGACCGATATTATCGGCGAAGTTTATGGCAAAAAAATGGCGAAGAATTTTGTGCTTGCCGGAGTAATTTCTATAATATTATTTTTGCTTTACTCTTTTCTTTCGGCGATTGCCCCCTGGGCAAAGGAAAGTCTTTGGGCTAAAGATAGTTTTAATCAGATTTTCGGCCTCTCGGCCCGTTTCTCTATCGCTTCTGTCGCTGCTTTTATGATCGCCGAGTATCAGGATGTCTTGTCTTTCTTTTTTTTCAAACAAAATATAGGCAAAAAATATTTCTGGCTTCGCTCCAATTTATCAAATATCTGGTCTCAGTTGCTGGATACGGTTATCTTTATGTCTATTGCTTTTATGGGTGTTTATCCCCTGAAAACCATAGTGTTGATTATTATTCCGTGGTGGATTTTTAAAGTTTTGATGGGTTTTGCCTATATTCCACTTTCTTATCTCGGTATTTATCTTTTAAAAGGTAAAAATAATGCAAATCAAAGCGATCAAAACCAGAGTATTTAAGGAGAATGAAGATTTGGTTAAATTTATTCTTAAATATATAAAAAAACTTCCAGAGCAATCTGTCCTAGTGGTGACTTCTAAAATTGTTGCGCTCTCCGAAGGTAGAATTGCGTTATTTAAAAACAAGAAACAGAAAATTGCTTTAATAAAAAAAGAAAGTGATTTTGCCATTAAAACAAAATATACCTGGCTCACCATTAAAGATGACATAGTAATGTCCTCTGCCGGGATTGACGAGTCAAATGCGAATGGTAAGATTGTTTTATTACCCAAAAATAGTTTTCGGTCAGCAGAATTTGTGCGTAAAAAACTTCGCGCAAAATTTAAGATAAAAAATTTAGGTATTTTAATTACAGATAGCAGATTATTACCGCTTCGTGCTGGGATTGTGGGGGTTGCTTTAGGCTATGCGGGATTTAAGGGGGTGCGAGATTATCGGGAGACGCCGGATATTTTTGGCCGGATTTTAAAATTGTCCCGCACTGATATTGCCGATGGTTTAGCCACTGCCGCAGTGCTTTGTATGGGAGAAGGCAAAGAACAGCAACCACTTGCATTGATTACTGGCGCACCAGTTGAATTTACTTCAAAAATCAACAAAAAAGAGCTCTATATTAACCCGCGCGAAGACGTTTATCAACCGCTTTTTGAGAAAATAAAAAAGATAAAATTTAAAAAATAATTCTATTGGTTTTTTTGTTTTTTAGGAGTATATTACAAAGATGAAGAAGACTATAAAAAAAGGACCAAAACATAAAAAGCCCTCAGCCACAGCCAGACGGGCAAGGCTTTCTTGGGATGAATATTTTCTTCAAATGGCAGAGCTTGTGGGGACACGGAGCACCTGTAACAGAGGACGTGCTGGAACCATTATAGTCAAAGATAAACGCCTTTTATCCACGGGGCATTCAGGGTCGCCGATAGGACTTCCTCATTGCGATGAAGTTGGTCATGAAATGTACACCGTTACAAATGAAGACGGAACAACTTCGCAACACTGTATCCGAACTACGCATTCTGAACAGAATGCTATTGTGAACGCCGCCCGCTTCGGGGTAGCCATCGATGGCGCAACGATGTATTCAAGAATGGTATCTTGTTATTCCTGTGCTAAAATTGTGATTAACGCTGGCATCAAGCGCTTTGTAGCTGTTAACGATTATCATGCAAGCAACAGAACTAAAAAAGTTTTTAAGCAAGCGGGGGTAAAGCTAGAAATTATAAATAAAGAAATAGAAAAATATGACAGGCAGTAATTTTGCAATAATTTGATGGTTGATCTAAAAAAATTACAAAAGGAAGTAATGAGAAATAAGTTGGAAAAAGGCTTCAACACGACTAATATCGCGCAGGAATTTTGTCGCGCCTACGAAGAGCTTTCCGAAGCATTTTCCAAGCATAACAAAAATCAACCCGGAGTGGCAGAAGAATTTGCCGATGTAATGATATTTATCCTCGGAATGTGCGAGACCTTAGGTTTTGATTTAGAACAGGAGTTAATCGCTAAAATTGAGAAAAATAAAAAAAGACAGTACAAGAAAGAAAAATCTCCCGAAGGCCAAGATGTTTTTATTCGTATAAAAACCCCGGAAGATCCTTAGATTTTTTCGTATACGGAAAATATATAATCAAAAGGGTTTTCCTTGTCCTTTTTATGCTCTTCACGCGAAATTTTGTTCCAAACTACGGGAATAATTTCCGGAAAAAACGTATCCGCATCCTTGTCCTCGGCCTCTATGTGAGTAATATAGAGTCTATCGGCTAAATTCATTGATTGTCTGTATATTTCCGCTCCGCCAATTATAAAAATTTCAGCTTCTTTCTCCGAGGCTAATTTTAGCGCTTCATCTAAAGAATGCACGGCATCTATTCCATGATGTAAATAATTTTCATCTCTAGTAATAATTATATTTTTTCTATTGGGCATGGGGCGTCCTATTGATTCAAAAGTTTTTCGTCCCATGATTACTGTGTGTCCCTTGGTTTTATTGCGAAAGTATTGCATATCAGCCGGCATATTCCATACCAGACTGTTATTTTTTCCAAGTTCATTATTTTTACCAATGGCGGCAATTATTGAAATCATTTTATACCCCCATCGGAGCTTTAATCGCTGGGTGAGACTGATAATTTTCCAATTTAATTATATTAAATATGTCATCGGGTTCTTTAAATTGTGCAGTGTTTAAATCTTCTAAACTTTTTATATCTGGACTAAGCCATAGTTTACACAAAGGAAAAGGCTCTCTACTTAATTGTTCTTTCACTGCGTCAAAATGATTATGAACAACATGCGCATCTCCCAAAGTCATTACAAGTTCATCCGGCTCTAGATTTGTTAATCTTGCAACGATGTGAAGTAATAATGCATAAGAAGCAATATTAAATGGCACACCCAAAAACATATCTGCGCTTCGCTGATACATATGCATCGAAAGCTTCCCATCAGATACAAAGAATTGGAAAATCATATGACATGGTGGCAAAGCCATTTGATCAAACTCGCCCGGATTCCAGGCGCTTACAATCAAACGCCTGTCATAAGGATTTGTTTTTATTCTTTCTATGATTTCTTTTAATTGGTCTATCTCTTTTCCGTCTGGTCTTTTCCAATGGCGCCACTGTACTCCGTAAATTCTCCCCAGATCTCCTTCATATTTTGCTTTTGGTTTCCAATAATCGGCACCCCCGTTTGCATCCCAGATATGACACCCCAACCTGTTTAACTCTCTATTGTCTCCAGAGCCTGAAATAAACCAAAGCAATTCTGCAGCCACGCTTCTAAATATTAATTTTTTAGTTGTCATAGCGGGGAAACCGTCTTTCATCTTAAAATGGAGGGGGACAGCAAACATCGCTCGGGTCGGACCATAGCGACCTTGTCTGTCATTTCCTTCTCCCATTATTTTTTTTACTGCGTCGAGATATATTTTCATATTTCCAGTATAACTTTTTTATTTTAATTAACAAAACATTGACAGGAAGAGTAAAAAATGCCATATTAAAAAAATAATTAAGCAGTTCAGAAAATTTCATAAAAACTCTCCCAAATCTCGTTTTGGAACCCATAAACCAAATAGACATAAGAGAAACGCTCGAATCCGCGGTGAGCGGATAGATTTTTCTCGTTTCGTGAAGAGAAATCAATATGTAGAAGAAAAGCCGTATGTTTCCAAACATAGTTTTGCCGACTTTCCATTTAATTCACAACTTCACAAGAACATTACCAGAGCCGGATTCGTAAATCCGAGACCTATCCAAGACCAAGCGATACCCACAGTGTTGAAAGGGAAAGATGTTTTTGGCATGGCCAATACCGGCACAGGCAAAACTGCGGCATTTCTTTTGCCATTGATTGAGAAGATTTATAAAACCAAAGGTCAAGCAAAAAGAGAAACAGTTTTGATAATAGCACCTACTCGCGAGCTTGCTTTGCAAATAGAGAGTGACTTTCGAACGCTTGCTTTCGGCTTTGGAATGTTTTCTGTCGCTTGTGTTGGCGGACTGCCGATAATGCGACAGATTGGCGAGCTTAAAAGAGGAATATCTTTTGTCATCGGCACGCCGGGAAGACTGCGCGATTTGATCGATAGAAAAGTTTTAGACCTGTCAAATTGCCATAGCGTAGTTTTAGACGAGGCTGATAGAATGCTTGATATGGGATTCCGAGACGATATGCTTTTCATAATCGGCAAAACTCCGAAAGAAAGGCAGACGCTATTTTTCTCTGCAACTTTATCGCCAGAAATTAAAAAATTAACCGGTGAATTTCTCAAAGAGCCGACTTTTATTTCTGTAATTACCGGTGAAACACTAAAAAATATTGACCAAGATGTTATTCGCGTTAAAAACAAAGAAGAGAAATTGAAAAAGCTCCATGAAGTATTAAAAAGAGATGGCTCAGATAAAGTTTTAATTTTTCGCGAGATGAAACATAGCGTAGACAGCCTGGCAAAAGAATTATCGCATTTTGGATTTAAAGTCGGAGCCATCCATGGTGACAAAAGAAGTCGAGAACGAATCCGCACCCTTGATTTATTCAAGAAAAATACCATCAACATTCTTATCGCAACCGATGTCGCTGCCCGCGGACTGGATATACCTAATATAACCCACGTCATTAACTATGATGTGCCACAAACCTACGATACCTATGTGCACCGCATTGGCCGAACCGGCCGTTCCGGCAAACCTGGCACTGCATTAACTTTTGTACCAGCATAAAATAAAAATCCCCTTCAGAAATTTTTATTTAGCTTGTATTAGTCCCGCTTTGAGAAGGGTGGCGTAGACGCCGTTCTGCTGTTAAACATGTCAAACATCCGATGTTTGACAATTATGTATTGCTTAAAGTAAAATCAGGTGATGAATAGGGACAATATTTCAGTAAATGAATACTATCATATATACAATAGGGGAGTAGGTAAAAAAATAATTTTTAAAGACGATAAAGATCGAATCCGGTTTCTATTTCTAATTTTATATTTTCAAGCAGACAATAACTTTCCTCAAATTTCTAGAATTATTTCTTCCTATGTCAAACATCGGGTGTTTGACAATGTGGGTGATATAACTAAACATGTAATTTCAAAAAGATTTGTAGAATTGTCTGGTTTTACTTTAATGCCCAACCATTTTCACCTTATAGTAAAAGAAACAAAAGAAGGAGGAATGGGGAAATATATGCAACGTGTTTTAAATTCTTATACAAAATATTTTAATGCGCGTTATGGGATTTCTGGGCATCTTTTTGAAGGTCCCTATAAAGCTGTTCATGTTGAAGACAATGAACAACTTTTACATCTTTCTGCTTATGTACACTTAAACCCTAGGGGATTGAGTGAGTGGCGTAAAAAAGAAGTTAATTTTCCCTGGTCAAGCTATCAAGACTATATTAAAGAAAATCGCTGGAGGAATCTACTAAAGACTGACATTGTCGCCGAACAATTTAAGAACAGAGAATATAAAAATTTTGTAGAAACTAGCGGGGCAAAGGGAATTGAAGAAGATATTGCTATTGATTGTCAAACATCGGGTGTTTGACACGACAGCGGCAAACCCGGCACAGCGCTGACTTTTATTCCTGTATAATTCTGAATGTAATATAATTTAAATAAAATAAGTCGATTTAGTAATTATCAATTAATAAAAAATACTATGGGAATGGAAACAAAAGGAGGGGTTGATCCTCAAATTCAAAAAGATATTATAGAAAGAACTCAAAGGAATCCAGGGGCAATATCTGTATTAGGTGAATTAGCTAAAAGAGGTAGTGAAGTTTATAGTTCAGTTGTTCCTAATCTTGGCACTGGTCCTGCGGTTTATGAAAAATTTGTAGAATGTGGGAGAAACTTAGATTCTCTAATAGAAAAGTTTGGAAAATAAAAATTTGCCACTGATAATTTTTATTTAGCTTCTATCAATCCGGCTTTGAGGAGAGTAGCATAGATGCCGTTTTTTTTCATCGTGCGCATGCCGCGGGCAGAGACTTCTATATTTACTGATTTATTTAATTCAGGCACGAAAACTTTCTTCTTTTGAAGATTTGGATGTTTGCGGACCTTGCCAGTAGGATTGAATTTAGTCGCGCGGGTTCGATTGGAGTATCCGCCCCCAATAATTGAACCGCTTTTTGTTATTGCGCATATTTTCATGAAATTTATGCTATCATTAAATTACTTCTTATGCAAATTACGAATGCCGTTTTCTATATAGCCATACTCATCATGTCAGTAGTGATTCACGAGGTTTCACACGGTTTCGTGGCGGAGTATTTTGGAGATAATACTGCCCGTAATGCCGGACGACTTACTCTGAACCCCATAAAACATCTCGATCTCTTCGGCTCCGTACTTCTCCCAGCATTGATGTTCTTCTCTACTGGTTTTGTTTTGGGTTGGGCGAAGCCAGTTCCTTACAATCCATATAATTTAAGTAATCAAAAATGGGGGACAGTAGCTGTCGCCTCTGCCGGAGTACTATCAAATATTTTTCTAGCAGTACTCTTCGGTCTTATAATGCGTTTTTCCTTAGGGCTTAATCTTCCAACTGGTTTTTTTGTCATAGTTTCTTCTATTGTCATAACAAATCTGGCCTTAGCGTTGTTTAATCTTATGCCCCTGCCCCCGCTTGATGGTTCCAGAATCCTTTTCACTCTTCTGCCAAAGTCTTTATTTTCGGTTGTCTATTTCCTTGAGCAATACGCATTTATTTTTCTTCTTATCTTTATCTTCTATTTCTCTGTTTACCTACAGCCAATATTGTTTTTCCTTTATAACTTAATCACCGGGCACGGCTTTTAGCGGTTTGCAATTTTCCCCAAACTGTATTATATTGTTATCGTCCCCTTGAAGTCTGGGACTTTTTTAATGGCAGTCAATTTATGCCTACAATTAACCAATTAATAAAGAAAAACAGAGTAAAAACCCATCCTAAATCTAAAACGGTGGCTTTAGCGCGCGGATTCAACACTTTGAAAAACCGTCCAGTCTTTTACCCAGCCCCCTTTAAGCGCGGAGTTTGCACAAAAGTTTCAACTACTACTCCCAAAAAACCAAACTCAGCGCTCCGCAAGATTGCCAGAGTTCGCCTAACCAACGGCATGGAAGTGACGGCTTATATTCCCGGCGAAGGGCATAACTTGCAAGAACACTCAGTAGTCATGCTTCGAGGCGGACGCGTAAAGGATTTAATTGGAGTGCGATATCACATTGTGCGCGGAGTACTCGATACTCAAGGAATAGAAAAAAGACGACAAGGCCGTTCCCTCTACGGCACCAAGAAACCAAGAGCTGAAAAAAAGTAGAAAGTTATAAAGTTCATAAAGTTATAAAGTAAAAATGCGAAGGAAAATTACAAATAAAAATATAGTGAAGCCGGATTTTATCTACAATTCTCAAAAATTGGAGAAATTTATCAATTACATTATGTGGTCCGGGAAAAAGGAAACAGCCCGAAAAATAATGTATCAGGCCCTTGATGTTGTAAAAGAAAAAACAAGTAATCCGAATCCACTTGAGATCTTCGACTTAGCGATAAAAAATGCAGGCCCTTTGACTGAAGTACGTTCAAAACGTATCGGAGGCGCGAATTATCAGGTGCCGAGAGAAGTCAGGCCCGAAAGACGTTTGGCACTGGCTATGCGCTGGATTCGCGATGCCGCCCGCACCAAGAAAGGAAGTCCAATGCATCTAAAACTTGCCGAAGAACTAATCGCCGCTTCCAAAAATGAAGGTTCTGCTATTAAGAAGAAAGAAGATACTCACAAAATGGCCGAAGCCAACAAAGCTTTTGCCCACTTTGCCTGGTAATCAAAAAACATGGAAAGAGATTATCCGCTGGAAAAAGTTAGGAATATTGGAATTATTGCGCACATCGATGCGGGAAAGACAACCACAACCGAGCGCGTGCTTTTTTATACTGGCGTATCGCATAAAATCGGTGAAGTACACGATGGCGACACAACGACAGATTGGATGGAACAGGAGCGAGAACGGGGAATTACCATTACTTCCGCCGCCGTCACTTGTTTTTGGACTCCGACCTATACTTCAAATGATAAAACCAAGAAGCATCGTTTTAATATAATTGATACTCCGGGACACATTGATTTCACCGTGGAAGTTAAAAGATCCCTACGCGTACTCGATGGCGCTGTCGTCGTTTTTGACGGCGTGGCTGGCGTAGAACCGCAATCCGAAACTAACTGGCGTTACGCTGATGAAGCGAAAGTTCCTCGCGTATGTTTCATAAATAAATTAGACCGCACTGGCGCTTCTTTTGAACATTCTTATGCAACAATTCTTGACCGTTTAAATAAAAATGCAGTGCGCATGCAGATCCCTATCGGCCTGGAAGAAAAATTTGAAGGAGTTATTGATTTGCTTCGGATGAAAGCGTACTACTTTGAAGGAGAAATGGGAAATACGGTTATCGAAAAAGAAATTCCAGAAAATTTAAAAGCTGATGCCGAAAAGTATCATGCTATGCTTATTGAGAAAATAGTTGAGACCGACGAAGTAATGATGTCGGAATATTTCAACGGCATGATTCCGAATTTGGAGACATTAAAGAAAACTCTCCGCAAGGCGGTGATTAAAAACACCATTTTTCCGGTTTTCGCCGGCTCGGCTTTGAAAAATAAGGGCGTGCAACTCGTGCTTGATGCAGTAGTGGACTATCTGCCGTCCCCGATAGATATCCCTCCCATCACTGGCATAAATCCAAATAACGACAAACCCGCCATTAGGCATGCTTCTGACGAAGAGCCTTTCTCGGCGCTTGCTTTCAAAGTAGCGACCGACCCATTCGTCGGACAGCTTATTTTTTTTCGCGTATATTCCGGTACGCTTACAGCTGGCAGTTATATTTATAATCCGCGCACTCGCAACAAAGAACGCATCGGCCGAATCTTAAGAATGCATGCGAACGACCGCGAAGAAGTGAAAAAAGTTTTCGCCGGAGAAATTGCCGCGGCAGTGGGACTTAAAGACACCATTACTTCAGACACCCTTTGCGATGAAGATAATCCAGTGGAATTAAACAGAATTGTATTTCCAGAACCCGTCATCTCTCTTAGAATCGAGCCGAAGACAAAAGCTGATCAAGAGAAAATGGGTATGGCTCTCAATCGTCTTGCGCAAGAAGACCCGACTTTTAAAGTTAGCACCGATCAGGAAACTGGCGAAACTATTATCGCCGGAATGGGAGAATTGCACTTGGAAATTATCGTTGATCGCATGAAAAGAGAGTTTACTGTGGAAGCCAACGTCGGCAAACCGCAAGTAGCATACAGAGAAACTATTACCGGCAACGCCGAAGCGGAAGGAAAATATATCAAACAGTCCGGTGGCCGCGGAAACTACGGCCATGTGAAGATTAAAGTTAAGCCGATGGCTATGCTCAACAAGGAAGAGTTAGAAGACTTACCAAAGAACACAAAAAGGTCCCCGGGCTTTGAGTTCGTTAACAACATTAAGGGCGGAGTTATCCCGCAAGAATACATCACTCCTTGTGAAAAAGGATTTAGAGAAGGTTTAGACCGCGGAGTACTCGCCGGATTTAAAATGGTGAATGTTTCAGTAGACCTTTGGGATGGAAGTTATCACGAAGTGGACTCGAATGAAATGGCTTTCAAAATAGCTTCCTCGATAGCGGTGCAAGATGCCTGCAAGCGCGCCAATCCGGTCATTCTTGAGCCAATGATGAAAGTGGAAGTGGTGACTCCAGAGAAATTTATGGGTGATGTGACAGGAAACCTTTCTTCCAAGCGCGGACTTATTGAAGGCATGGAAGACAGGGGAATGAATAAGGTTATGCGCGCCATTGTTCCCCTTTCCGAAATGTTCGGCTATATGACCGGATTACGTTCAATGACTGAAGGCCGCGCGTCTTTCACTATGGAATTCGTGCGCTACGACATCGTTCCCCAGAACATTGCAGAAACTATCATCGCTTCTCGCAAATAAAATAAATGAGCAAGGGGAGTCCTTGCTCATTATTTTAGCTGTGTATAAAACCCACTTGCTGAAAGGTATCGGGGGTATTATTAGCTTGTTATTAATTAACTTAAAAAATTTATGGGACTAGAAAATTTTAGGCCACACTGGAAACCAGTGAAAGACAAAAGTTTAGCGCATGATATGGCGAAGGCATCTGATTCTTATCGTACTGAAGCGGAAAGACAAAAAAGAATTGCCCAAAATTATTCTAAGAAGCGCACGGTCATGGACCGTATTCTGGGCATCTCTGTAAAGTATCAAAACGAGGTCGCCAAAAGACATACCGAAGATGCTGGAGAAGAGAGTAAAACTGCTGATTTTAATGAGGACATGGTAGAGATAGAAAATTTTGCAAGAGAAGAAGCAAAAGGCCTAATGGCTGAGCAGTTGGAAGCGCTAATAAAAGAAGCAAAAAAAGATGTAGAAAGTGTAATCGCAGAAATGGATAAACCTAAAAAAGCACTAGATACAGAAGGACCAACAGCTGAATATATTAAGAAAAACACAAAACCATTTCAACAGGAGCATGCCCTCAAAAGAAAATACATATTTTTGAACGCAAGATTAAAAATTTTGCAGGACATATACCAGCACGAAGAGGGAAAAGACAAGTAAATAGAAGGACAAAAAACAAAAAACACTCTCTCGGGGTGTTTTTTGTTTTAATTTTTGATACTATAAAAATAATGCCAACCCCTTTTTATGACCCGGCGAAGACTTACGAAGAGAACTTTAAGGAAGGGCCTTTTGGCGTTTTCGCCGACGGAGAAGTATTTAGTGGACACTCGGTGTCCACTAGTAAAGAGTATGATTTTTTTGGGGTAAAAGTGAATTCTCCTTTTGGCATACCCGCTGGACCCCTAATCAATAGTAACTTTTGTAGAAGCGCATTTGAAAAAGGTTTTGATATTTGTGTATATAAAACTATCAGATCTGCCGTATTCCCATGTCATCCATTCCCGAATATTTTAAGTGTTAAAATAGAAGGAGATTTAACTATGGAAAAAGCGCAGGACAAGTTATTGGTGGATAATAAATATAGCGAACCGATTTCCATAACCAATTCTTTCGGCGTGCCGTCTCGCGAACCGAGCGTCTGGCAAGCGGATGTGAAACATACCTTGTCTTACGCGAGAAACGGACAAGTTCTTGTTCTTGGTTTTATGGGCACGGTCAAGGAGAATCAAACGGAGGCGGAATTTATCGCAGACTATGCCCTAGCCGCTAAGCAAGCCAAAGAAACCGGGGTAAAGGTTTTAGAAATGAATTTGTCGTGCCCGAATATCGGCAACGAAGGACTTGTTTGTTATAACTTGAATATGACGGAGAGAGTTTGTAAAGCAGTGCGAGAAGTTATAGGGAATATACCGCTTATTCTAAAAGTTGGTTATTACAAAGAGTATGAAGATATAAAAAAATTAGCCGAGATTGCTGAAAAATATGCGCAGGGTATTTCCGCTATCAATACTATTTCTGTGGAAGTTGTAGATAAAAACGGCAATCAGGCGTTACCCGGGGAGAACAGATTACGCTCCGGGGTCTGCGGAGCAGCTATTAAATGGGCGGGACTAGAAATGGCAGAGAAACTGGCAAGAGCGAGGAAGGAAGTTGGAGGAAAATTTAAAATAATCGGTGTCGGCGGGGTTATAACCCCAAATGACTTTTTTGAATACCGAAATGTCGGAGCGAATTTCGTAATGTCGGCTACTGGCGCAATGTGGAACCCCTACCTTGCTAAAGAGATAAAAGAGAGGTTAAGATAAAACAATGAATGAAGTAATTGAAATATTGACAAAACTGGGAGTTATTATTTCTGGTAGCCACTTTGTTGGGACGCAAGGAGTGCATTTTGATACATATATGAACAAAGATGTTTTATATCCTCATATTAAAGAAACATCTAGAATTTGCGAGCTTTACGCAGAAAAATACAAGGATAGAAATATTGAGATTGTCGTAGGCCCTACCATGGGCGGAGTGATTTTATCCCAGTGGGTGACTTATTATCTAAACAAAATGGGGAGCCGTGCTCTGGCAGTTTTTAGCGAAAAAGTTAAAGTAGAAAATGAAGAAAAGCAATTTTTTTCTCGGGGATATGACAAGTTGGTAAAAGGAAAACGAGTGCTTATTGTTGAGGATAATATATCTACCGGGATTTCAATTAGAAAAGTTATAAAGGCAGTAAAGGATGTGGGTGGCAACATTATTGGTGTTTGCGCCATGGTTAACAGAAATCCGAAAGAAGTTAATTCCGAAACTTTAGGAGTTCCATTTGAAGCACTAAGTAATATTGAAGTTCCATTGTATAAACCAGAGAAATGTCCTTTGTGTAAAAGTGGTATCCCCATAAATACAACTCTTGGCCACGGTAAGAAATTTTTAGAATCTAAAAAATGAACTCTATAGAAAAATACAACCAGAGAGCCGAAAAAATCAATTCGCTACTTTGCGTAGGACTGGATTCTGATTTTGAAAAACTGCCGGAGAGATTTAAGTCGTTAGAATTTCCCCAACTTGAATTTAATAAATGGATTATAGGAGAAGTACATGAATATACTGCCGCTTTTAAATTAAACAGCGCTTTTTATGAAGCAAGAGGAGATAGGGGAATTAAAGAGTTGAAAATGACTATGGAATATATAGTTAAAAATCACCCCGATATTTTTACTATCATGGATGCTAAACGCGCGGATATTGGCAATACAAATAAGAGTTATATATCTGCGATTTTTGATTGGCTTGATTTTGACGCCGTAACTCTTCATCCATACTTGGGACAGGAAGCAGTGCAGCCGTTTTTAGACAGAAAAGATAAAGTTTCAATAGTTCTATGCAAGACTTCAAATAAAGGAGCAGGGGAATTACAGGATTTAGAAATTGTGCAAAGTTCGACTTTGCATACTTTGCACAAGAAACTTTGGCAAATTGTTGCAGAGAAGGTTTCTAAAGAGTGGAATAAAAATAATAATTGTATGCTTGTCGTCGGCGCGACTTATCCAGAAGAGATGAAAAAGATAAGAGAGATTTCTGGTGAGATGACTTTTTTGGTACCCGGAATCGGGGCGCAAGAGGGAAGTGTAGAAGAAGTAATGAAAAATGGATTAAATAGCGAAGGACTAGGCCTCATTATTCATTCCGCTCGAGGTATTATTTTTTCCGACAATCCGAAAGAAGAAGCTCGAAAGCTTTGCGAAGAGATTAGGAAATTTAAGGGTATTTAACTATATTGACAAAAGAGCTTGTTGGGTGTATAATGTAGGGATATAGCTCTTTTACACATTACGAAAACTCGCCATAGCTTTGAGTAATTAAAACATAATTTATTATGGATTTTTCAAAGCTATGGCGACACTAGGGTTGCCTGGCTATCTCTTTCTAAGGAGGATTCTGACCATGGATCTCACCATGCTCAGAAGGGCGCTCTGGGTATTTCTCAGACCGCTCTTTCAGCTCATCTCCAACTTGGTTAATCCCGAGATTGGTGAGGAGTGGCTCACAGAACTCAACAAGTTCAACCGCAGAGAGCCGTGCTGGGTTCCGGTAGTGAAGAGTGCGAAGGTTTACCTCCGCCGACTCTTCACGTTCAAGCTCGGAGCGACGGACGGCAAGGACACCTACGCGACTGCGCGTAAGGCGTTTCGTGCCTATTTCGACCCCGACTTCGAGAACTGGGGTATCATGTTCTCGGGTGTGGCGCCTGAGGCCGAAATCGCGTCCGATGAGCTCACTCAGAGCGGCAAGTTCTCGGACTTTCTCGGGAACATCGCCACAGATCTCGAGAAGCGACGCGTGCTCGGCAGTCAGTTTCTGAAGTTGTGTCGGGATAATTCCGACAAGCTTCGCGGAGACGGCCGTGCAAACTTCTTCGTCCTCACCAAGGGCGACGAGGCTGTCATGGAAGACCTGAGCAATGTCTTCGTTGCTGACGTCTGTGTGCACGATAGGGGCGAGCTCGACGCTTGCTTGGACGAGTTCCGGCACGATGACGTTTGGCGCGGCGTCCGCGGGCATCGAGTCTTCTCTCCGCAACAGTAACTTGGGTTCCTCTCGCAATCAAAACCGTTTCTCCAGGAATGAAAATTCCGTTCGGAGGGACGGTTTTTTCATTTTAATACTTTGAAACTTAGACTCTTTGACTCTTTTTTTATATTTTGATATACTATTTGGTGCAATTTGGGAATATCCACGGTTACGGCTTTGGGTCACGATTGCTTAAAAATTAATTTGGGAGTTTTTCCGGTCAAGGCTTGGAAAAGAGTGAATTACTTTTTGATAAAAAAACATAAAAGTTGGTGGGGTGACCTGGTGGGTTTCTAA
>MFUU01000008.1 GCA_001785805.1 Candidatus Nomurabacteria bacterium RIFCSPLOWO2_01_FULL_39_17 | reverse complement strand
GGAAGAACGCAAACTCTTCATAAACGAAATATCCCTCGCGCAAGTCACAGAAGATTATCTCAAATATATAAGTACCTTGAATAAAAAAAATCACATCGAGATTTCAAGTTTTATAGTCGTGGCGGCTACTTTGATTTTAATTAAGTCAAAATCTTTAATTCCAAGCTTAAATCTTACTGATGAAGAAAAAAGCGATATACATAATCTGGAAGAAAGACTGCGGTTGTATGAACTTTTTACTAAACTTTCTGGTAATTTAAAAAGTAAATTCGGCAAGAAAATAATTTTTGCCCCGCTTGAAAGGAAGTCTGACTTTCTGATTTTCTTGCCCGATGAGCAAATCACCAGAGAATTAATGATGGTAATAATACAAGATGTGTTGGGTAGAATACCAAAGAAGACATTTCTCCCGGAAGTCGAAGTGAAGAAGGTCATAAGCATAGAAGAAATGATAGACAGGCTTACCGAGAGAATAAAAAATTCACTGCACATAAATTTCAAGGAATTCGCCATGCCTACCGGCCGGCAGGTAGGCGATGCAAAAAATCGCGAAGAAAAAATTTTTGTAATAGTGAGTTTTCTCGCCATGCTGGAACTTATAAGAAATGGTATGTTGGACGCCGTGCAAAATAGTTATAATGAAGATATTATAATTAGCAAAAGTGTATGAACTTAGAATCAAAGATAGAAGCAATACTTTTTTTTAAGGGGGAACCGATATCGCGAGAGAAGTTGGCAAGCATTTTAAAAGTCTCTAAAGAAGAAATAAGGGATGCGTTAGAGAGCCTAAGAATCAATTTAGAAAATAGGGGAATAGTGCTACAAGAAAATGGCACTGAAATTATGCTGGGTACGCATCCTGAAATGTCTGCTATAGTAGAAAATCTACAAAAAGAAGAATTGAATAAAGAGCTCTCAAAAGCGAGTTTGGAAACTCTTTCTATCATTCTTTATAAAAATGGCGCGAATAGGGCGGAGATTGATTATATCAGGGGGGTAAATTCTAGTTTCACTTTAAGATCCTTATCTGTCCGCGGGCTGATAGAAAAGAGCATAGACGAGAAAGATGCTAGGAGGTACATCTATAAACCAAGTTTTGATTTGTTATCATTTATGGGGGTAAAATCTGTAGAGGAATTACCCGAATACAATGAAACAAAAAGTTCAATCGAAATCTCGGCGCAAAACTTAATGGATTTGTCTTCAAATGAAAACGGAAGCTCAAACTAAAGTATGTCAAAATTGTCCCGATTTCTAAAATTTAAGAAATCGAGGATCCACGATTCTGATTAATCAGAATCGGGACAAAAAAGATATGGAATATAAATCACAAAATGCTACTTGTCAGAACTGCAAAAAAGATTTCACAATAGAACCTGACGATTTCGGATTTTATGAGCGTATTAAAGTTCCGCCACCGACATTTTGCCCGGACTGTAGGAGGCAGAGACGCTGGGCTTGGAGAAATAATATGTCGCTCTACTCTCGTAAATGCGATTTATGCGCAAAATCTGTCGTTTCGCTTTATTCTCCTGATTCGGGACTCACTATTTATTGCAACAAATGCTGGTGGAGCGATAAATGGGACCCTTTTAAATATGGTCAAAATTATAATTTTTCTCGTCCCTTTTTTGAACAATTTAAAGAACTCACGTTAAAAGTTCCACATATGGCATTAATAAACGACGATAGCATTGCTAGTGTAAATTGTGAGTACACAAACGATTTTGCTTTTGGAAAAAATTGTTATATAGTTTTTGTTGCCTGGTATATTGAAAATGTAATGTATAGTTTTCACATACTCTCGGGAAGAGACATGATGGATTGCATGACTATTAGATCAGAAAGTAATTGGATATATGAATGCATACTCTGCAGTAAATCGTATCAGCTTAAATACTCACGAGTGTGTTTGGCCTGTATAGATTCTCAATTTCTTTACGATTGCCGAGATTGTCAGGATTGTTTTATGTGTACCGGACTTCGTGGTAAAAGATATAATTTTAAAAATAGACAATATGAAAAAGAAGAATATGAGGATATATTAAGTAACTACAAACTTGATACTTTTTCCGGCGTAGAAAGGGCGCAAAAAGAATTTGACGATTTTGTTCTAAGATATCCAAGACGACATGTCCAAATCTTTCAAAGTTTAAATTGTGTCGGTGATGTCATTTCCATGTCTAAAAATCTTAAGTATTGTTTTGTGGCAAAAAATTCCGAAAATAGCAGATATTGTGATTTTATAGTAGATGCGAAAGACTGTTACGATATGGCGACGGGTGGAAAATTAAGTGAGTGCTACGAAAATATAACATGCGATCAATCAAATCGTAATTTATTCGGAATTTTTTCTTGGAAAAGCCAAGATGTAGAATATACCCAACATTGCCATTCTTCAAAATCACTTTTAGGGTGCGTGGGTCTCAGAAGTAAAAAATATTGTATTTTTAATAAGCAATACGGAAAAGAAGAATATGAAATCCTTAAGGAAAAAATAATCACTCAAATGAAAGAATTACCATTTAAAGATTCAAATGGTTGTGTATATAGATATGGAGAATTTTACCCTGCGGAGTTATCATATTTTAAATACAACGAAACGGTTGCAAACGAACATAATCCACTCACAAAAGAAGAAGCTTTAAACAGGGGATATAGCTGGCAAGATAATCTTCAACGAACAATTGGGAAAGAAACATTGTTATCGAAAAATATTCCAGAGTCAATTAATGATGTGAAAGATAATATTCTAGAAGAAGTATTGGTGTGTATTGATTGCGGAAGAAATTACAAAATCGTGCAGAACGAACTTAATTTCTACAAGAAAATGCAAATTCCGATTTCGCGCAGATGTTTTTACTGCCGACATGCTAATAGATTGCGAAAAACAAATCCATTCAAACTCTGGCACAGGCAATGCATGTGCGATAAAAAGAATCATTCTCATGGGGAAGGGAAATGTAAAGAAGAGTTTGAGACAAGCTACGCTCCGGAA
Organism: Candidatus Nomurabacteria bacterium RIFCSPLOWO2_01_FULL_39_17; assembly: GCA_001785805.1. Taxonomy (GTDB): domain Bacteria; phylum Patescibacteriota; class Minisyncoccia; order Phycocordibacterales; family UBA9973; genus UBA9973. Next base: position 5,559 of record MFUU01000008.1, on the reverse strand, counting down.
AGACCGGAAATAGTATATTGTGAAAAATGCTATCAAAAAGAGGTATATTGAGGTTGGAAAAATGGATAAAAAATGGTAAAATCCAGTAGTAGATTTTGGCGAAGCGCAGAGCGCATTTTAATAAATATCGCCAAAACTCACTACTGGATAAAAATAAGTCTTATATATGCTAGGAAGAAACCGGGTACAAATAATCAAATACGCCCCGCCACCGCCAGAATTGCCGGTCTTCGGGAAGGTTAAACCCGAAGATGTTTCTTTTATTGGACGAACTAATTATGTCGCGGCCCTGGAAGAGAAAAAATTTATTTTTGGCATTAAGCGCATAGACAGACGAAAACATTTGTATATAGTGGGAAAGTCCGGTGTTGGTAAATCAAAACTTCTTGAACTTTTAATCCGCCAGGATGTTAGTTACAACCATGGTTTATGTTTCATTGACCCGCACGGAGATGTGATAGAGGCAGTGCTTGATTATATACCGAAAGAACGCATAGAAGACGTGTGCATCATTGACCCTTCGGATATCAATTTTCCGTCTTCCTTTAATCCATTGGCAAATGTGGACCCGTTATTTAAATTTCAACTTACTCAAGGCTTGATAGAAGTATTGCAGAAGCAATTCGGGGCAAACTGGACGCCCAGACTAGAGCACGTTTTTCGCTTTACCTGTTTGGCTTTGCTTGATTATCCGCACGCAACAATGCGCGGGATGATTTCAATGTTAACCGACAGAAATTACAGGCAGAAAGTAGTGGAATACATTACCGATGACATGGTGAAAAGATTCTTCGCTATTGAATTCGCCGATTGGTCGGAGAAATTTGATACCGACGCCATCATTCCGCTGGTAAATAAGCTCGGGCAATTTCTCTCCGACCCGTTACTGCGAAACATCTTTGGCCAAAAGCAAAATAAAATAGACATCAGCGAACTGATGGATCAAGAGAAAATAATCCTTATCAATCTTTCCAAGGGCCGCATCGGGGAAGAAAATTCATCTTTTTTCGGTTCAATGTTTTTGACTAAAATAAAACAGGCGGGAATGGAACGAGCCAGCATACCCGAGAGTGAACGTAAAGATTTTTACTTATATATCGACGAGTTTCATAATATTGTCACCCAGACTTTTGAAAATATTTTATCGGAAGCCCGTAAATACGCTCTCAACCTTACTATCGCTCACCAATATATCGGTCAACTTATTCCTCAGGTTCAACATGCGGTACTCGGAAATACGGGAAGTCTGATTTGTTTCCGGGTGGGTGGAGAAGATGCCGTAAAATTAAAACCGGAATTCGCGCCTATTTTCGATGTTAAAGACATGATTAATCTCGCAGTCATGGAATTTTATGTCAAAATGACGATTGACGGCGAATCTTATGACCCATTTTCCGCCGAAACGTTAAAAGTTTTACCTCCGACTCATCCTTCATACAGAAAGGAAATTACTGAAGCTTCCCATAGGAAATATTCCATTCCAAAAGATGCCGCGCAAAAACTTATTGAAGAAGAAGAAGCCACTATTATTAGAAGCGCTGAAGAAAAGGCGATTATTGAGGGAAGAGCAAAAAGAAAAGCCAAAGAAAGGGGAGAGACAGTGGAAAATATTGAAAATAATGGTGATGAAGAAAATAAAATTGAGAAAAAAAGTTCACAAGAAGCTGAACCTATGATATAATCTATAAAATAGGCTCTAGGAAACTAGGTATTAGGCATTAGTAAATCAAAACTAGCGCCTAGTGCCTAAAGCCTAATGCCTAATCAAAATATGAATAAAGACTACTACAATATTTTAGGAGTAAACAAAAGCGCCTCAAAAGATGAAATAAAAAGGGCTTTTTATAAGTTGGCGCACAAATATCATCCTGATAAAAAGGGAGGCAATGAAACGAAGTTTAAAGAAGTGAATGAAGCTTATCAAGTGCTTTCGGATGATTCCAAGCGTTTGAAATACGATCAGTTTGGTTCCGGTTTTGAACAAGCAGGCGGGTACAGTAGGGGTCAGGGCTTTGGGGGTTTTGATTTCAGTAATTTTTCTCAAGGCTTTCAAAACGGCAATGCGGATTTTGATTTTGGCAACCTGAACGACATTTTCAGCGATTTCTTTACGGGAGGGATGGGTGGAGGCAGGGCGCAAAGCCGCCGAGGCAGGGATATTTCTACTGAAATTCAAATTTCTTTTTATGATTCCATATTCGGCGTTAATAGGAAAATTTTAATAACCAAGACTTCCAATTGTCCTACCTGCCATGGTTCTGGCGCAAAAATTGGAACCAAGATGGAAACCTGCAAGCATTGCAATGGTCAGGGTAAAATCCGCGAAACCAGAAGATCATTCTTGGGCAATATTTCCAGTACAAAAGTTTGTGAAACATGCTTTGGCGCGGGAGAAGTCCCGAGAGAAGTTTGTGAGAAGTGTAAGGGCAAGGGGGTATTCCGCCGTGAAGAGGAAATTTCGATTGCCATTCCGGTCGGGATACGAGACGGAGAAATGGTTCGTATGTCTGGCATGGGCGAAGCAGTTACTAGGGGCACAGCGGGTGATTTATATATAAAAATAAATGTAACTCCGCATCACATATTTAAGCGCGATGGACATAATTTAGTAATGAATTTGAATTTAAAGCTCTCTGACGCATTACTTGGCACCAAATACCCGATAGAAACTCTTGATGGAAAAATTGAAGTTATTATTCCAGAAAGCGTTGCTATAAATGAAATTCTTCGCGTGCGGGGCAAGGGCGTGCCAATATCCAAAAACAAGCGCGGAGACCTCTTGATTAAATTAAATATCAAACTGCCAAGCAAACTCTCCCGCAAATCCCGCGAGATCATAGAAGAACTTAAAAAAGAGGGAATATAAAAAACACTCCTTATTATATCGCAAAAATTATTTCAGCTTTTTCCTAAATTTGCCCGTAATAATGTTATAGACTAGTTGGGCGGCGCCGTATTCGGTAAGTACCGAATCGCGCATGGGAGATACTTCAACGATGTCTGCCCCGATTAATTCTTTTGTATTTATAGCTCTTTTGATCAGATCTATTCCGTAATACCAGGATAACCCGCCCTGCACAGGCGTACCGGTACCAGGCATATAAGCAGGGTCAAAGCCATCAACATCAATAGTTAAATAAATCTTCTTTGTTTTAATTGATTTTAATATTTTCTCAACTGGAATTATATTTTTATTCCATTCAAAAACCGTGATCGTTTTCTTATTCTTCTGCCAATATTTATATTCGTATTTGGAGTATGTTCTGACGCCTACCTGTACAATGGGGAAGCCAAACTCGTGAATTCTGCGAATTGCGCACGAATGCGCGTATTTGTCTTTCTTCTCGCTGTAATCCCCATTGTTGTCGCGGAGATCTTGATGAGCATCTATTTGAAGCACTGTTATGTTTTTCGGATTTTCTTTTTTAGAAATTGCTTCCAGAGCTCCAATTGATACAGTATGTTCGCCGCCCAGTATTAATATTAATTTTTTGCTGTTAAATAATTTCTGATATTCGGAGTTTATTTTTTTAACTGCTTTTTCGGGGATAAGTTTTTTAAGACCAAGCACTTCTTTATGGACGGTTTGTAGTATTTTCGCCGGCTCACAATGCAATTCAACATTAAAAAGTTCCAGATTATTATTAAGGCAATGAAGTATTTTCTGGGGGGCTTTTGCGGTGCCTCCCATAAAAGAAACACCTCCCTCATAGGGAGCGCTCAATATCACAACATCGGCTTTTTTCATATCTTTTATGTTTACAACTTTGTCTATCATAAATACATGTTATCATTTTTTACTTTTGATGCAAATAATCGCTAAAAATACTTTTTCTTGATATTATGAAAGAATTGTGCAAATTCAAAGTTATTTATCGATAATATTTGCTGTCATCATTGTAGGCTTTTTGATTTTAGATTTGGGTTATTTCAATCGTAAAGCTCATAAGATTTCAGGCACTTCGGCTTTTTTTCAAACATTATTTTGGATTACTTTATCTTTGAGCTTCGCCAGAGTGATTTTTATATTTATGAACAAGATTATGGCTCTGGAATTCTTAAGTGCCTACGTGACGGAATTAACGCTTTCTGTTGATAATTTATTCGTTTTTTTACTTATCTTTAACTTTTTCAAGTTAGAAGAAAAATACCATCATCGGGTATTGTTTTGGGGGATCTTGGGAGTAATTGTATTCCGTGCTATTTTCATTCTATCGGGAGCTTATTTAGTTGAAAAATTCCATTTTATACTTATTATCTTTGGTGCAATACTACTTTATACTGGTTTTCAGTTATTGTTTGAAAAAAAAGAAAAACATATAAATTTTAATGAAAATAAAATATTCAAATTAGCAAAAAAATTCTTACCACTCTCTCCTAGTGAGCATGAGGGTAAATTTTTCATAAAGAAGAACGGCAAAACTTATGCGACTCTATTATTTATGATTTTATTAATTGTAGAGGGAACTGATATTGTTTTTGCGGTTGATTCTATTCCAGCTGCTTTCGCCATAACTCAAAATCCTTTTATTTTATTTACTTCAAATATTTTTGCTGTGATGGGACTCCGTTCTTTATTTTTCTTGATTGAATCAGTAATACATAAATTTCATCACTTACAAAGAGGCTTGTCTTTCGTTCTTATTTTTATCGGTGCTAAAATACTTGTAGGCGTTGTTGGTATTTATGTCTCATCAATTACTTCTTTCGTTGTTATTATGACAATCTTAGCGATGTCTTTAATATTGTCCGTACTGTTTCCAAAAAAAATTTAGGTTCGAGAAAATTTTGGACCAGATGAGGTGTCTTCTGTGTTGTATCCCTCTTTGGCAATCTGTTCACGAATTCTATCGCTTTGTTCCCAATCTTTCTTATTGCGTGCCTCTTCACGCCTTTGTCCTAATTCTATAATTTTTGCTGGTATATTTTCTTTCTTTAAATCGGCGAAGCCTAACCCAAACACTTTATCAAAATCTAAAATGGTGGCTTTTTTGTCGGCATTTGAAATACTCTCGTCTTTAACCAAATCCCAGAGAATAGAAAGGGCCCGTGGGGTGTCTAAATCGTCTCCTAGGTATTCTTTGAACTTTTGCTGGTATTTATTATCTATTTGACCAATGTCCTCTCCAAGCTCAATATAGAGCCTATAAAGACGTTTTAGGGCTATTTCTGAGCCCTCTAAGGCCTCCCATACAAAGTTCATCCTGGTACGATAATGCCCCATTAATAGCCAAAAACGATAGGCTAGGGGGTTAATTCCTTTATTTATTACATCTCGCAGAGTGTAGAAATTTTTGAAGGTCTTTGCCATTTTTTTTTGATCCACAAGAATCCATTCGTTGTGCATCCAGTATTTTACAAAGTGTTTGCCGGTAGAGCCTTCAGATTGCGCTATCTCGTTTTCGTGATGGGGAAATATGTTATCGACTCCGCCAGTATGTATATCTAATTCCTCACCTAGGTTTTTCATAGACATAGCCGAACACTCAATATGCCAGCCTGGACGGCCTTTACCTAAATCAGTTTCCCAAAATACATTACCATCCTTGGAATCCCAAG
>MFUU01000007.1 GCA_001785805.1 Candidatus Nomurabacteria bacterium RIFCSPLOWO2_01_FULL_39_17 | reverse complement strand
ATATTCGTATGCTCCCTTGTCCACAACTTCATGCCCTTGGGCTTTTAGAAAAGTTAGCAGTTTTTCTTTAAGTCCAAAGCCGGCGTGGTCTGTGCCAATAAAAATTTTCATAGTAATAAAATTATATCACTTTTTTAATGTATAGTATACTAAAAATATGCTAACATTCTATAAATATCATGATACAATCCATTATGCATAATGTAAAAGACAACCTACGCGACTTGATTGGAAACACCCCAATGCTAGAGGTAAAAACCGCAAGAACCGATTGGAAAATATATTTAAAGTTAGAATATTTTAATCCTGGGGGAAGTTTTAAGGACCGTACCGCCCGAGCATTAATAGAGGCGGCGGAGAAATCTGGAAAATTAAAAAGGGGGATGACAATATATGAATCTTCTTCGGGCAATACTGCTAAAGCTTTGGCTATGCTCTCAGCAGAGAGAGGATATAAATTTGTGGCAGTTGTTGATAACCACGCTCCAGCAGACAAGCTTAATTCTATTTTGGCTTACGGTGGTAAACTTCATTTTTGCGCCGAAAAAGAAGGCTACGAAGGTGGTCACTTGGTGGATGTTCGTCGCAATACAGCGAAAAAATTAGCCGAAGGAAATAACGGCATTAATCTAGATCAATACGATAATCCGGACAATCCTCTCGGCTTTTATAAAACTTTAGGAAAAGAAATTTTTAACCAAACACCTAATATTAATTATCTAATAGGAACCATCGGTACAGGCAGTTCTCTCTCTGGAACAGGTAAATATCTTAAAGAAAATAGTAAAGTAAAAATAATTGCCTTAGAGCCAGAGGGCTCCAGCCATTTCTCTCCTCACGGACATGGGTATTTTATATCTGGTCCCGGGTACCCCGCTGGAGCTGTCTTACCTAAAAATATTGACTCTTCGATTTTTGACCTACACGATTATGTGTCTGACACTGAAGCTTTTAATACTATGCGATTTTTTGCCCACAAAAAAGGATTACTGCTGGGAGATTCAAGCGGTATGGTGCTCTATTATGCTATGAAATTTATTCAAAATAGTCTAGAAAACTCCGACACTAAAACAATGGTTCTCTTGATAGGAGACAGCGGGGAAAGTTATTTAACTCATGCTTTCTCGGATACTTGGATGATAGAGAACGAACTTTTAGACAATACAACCACACAGAAGTTATCTTCCTTTTATATTTAAATCGTCTTACCTGTTTTTATAACGTGGTCTACAAGTGTATATGTATATCCCATTTCGTTGTCATACCAGCCTAGGACTTTTACTAAATTGCCCCCGACAACGCGGGTCATTGCCAGGTCAGCGATAGAACCATAGTGGCTACCTAAAATGTCGGATGAAACAAGCGCTTCTTCGGTAACTGCGAAGACATTTGCCCATCTTTTGTCTTGGCTTGCTTTCTTTAAAATTTCATTTACTTCTTCGGTGGATGTTTCTCTTTTGGAAATAAAAGTAATATCAACAATAGAGCCGGCTAGTACCGGCACGCGTATAGAAATACCATCAAAGAGATTGGTAAGTTCTGGGAAAGCCTTAGTCACGGCTATGGCTGCGCCGGTCGAAGAAGGCACGATATTCTGTGCTGCCGCCCTGCCTTCTCTTAAATCTTTTTTACTTATTCCATCCACAAGTGATTGAGAAGCAGTGTATCCATGCACAGTATTTAAAATCGCTTTTTCAATGCCAAGCGCCTCGTGAAGAATCGCAATCAAAGGACTGGCTGCGTTAGTAGTACAAGACGCATTTGAAGTGACATCGCAAGTGCCAAATTTGTCTTCATTGACTGCCATTAAAATGGTCTCGCCTTTTACTGTGCCGTCACCACCTTTGTCGGGAGCAGAAATTACAACTTTTTTCGCGCCAGCTTTTATGTGGGCATTTGCTTTATCGTAAGAATTGAAAAATCCAGTAGACTCCACTACTACATCAACTTTCAAATCTCCCCATGGTAGTGCGCTTGGATCTTTTTCGGCCAAAACTTTTACTTTCTTGTCATCAATTACAATATCTTGCCCACTTGAAGTTATCTCATGTTCCCACTTTTTGTAAACTGTATCGTATTTCAATAAATATGCTAGATTCGCCACATTGGATAAATCATTGACCGCTACGACTTCAAGCTCCGGATGTTCCCAGGCAGCTTTTAAAAAAGCCCTGCCAATTCTACCGAAACCATTGATGCCTACTCTTATTTTTTTCATATTCGCTAATTATACTACAAATTCTTTATTTTTGGAAAAGGAAAAAGTATGCTTTTTGAATGGCAACGTTGCAACGCAGGAGTCTGAAAAAAGTAGACTTTTTTCTTAAAACAAATGCCTATCTGACAATAAAATGCTATTATGGGAAAAATGGAAACCAAATTCGTGCATCTCCATACTCATTCGCATTACTCCCTGCTAGACGGGCTTTCTAAGCTCGAAGATTTGGTGGCTTTGGCTAAAAAGTTCAAAATGCCGGCTCTTGCTATTACCGATCATGGCAGTATGTATGGCGCAATTGAATTTTACAAATTGGCAAAAAAAGAGGGTATAAAACCAATTATCGGAGTGGAAGCGTATATGACGGCAGGCTCAAGGTTGGACCGCACGACTGAAGCTGTCGGAACCAAACGCTATTACCATCTTACTCTGCTGGCAAAAAATCTTGAGGGGTATAAAAATTTAATCCGTCTCGTTACAATTTCAAACCTTGAGGGTTTTTATTACAAACCACGAATGGATAAAGAAATATTGCGTAAATATTCCGCCGGACTGATAGCACTATCCGGCTGTATGGGAGGAGAATTGTCTCAGGCAATTTTAAGGAGCGACGTAAAAAAAGCCGATGAGTTGGTAGTCGAATATCAGGATATTCTTGGTAAGGAAAATTATTTTATAGAAATACAATGCCATCCCAGAGTGGAAAATGACAAAATAGTCCGAGAATCGCTTGTTAAGCTTGCAAAAAAACATAAGACTCCGTTGGTTGCTACCCAAGATTCTCATTATCCCTGCAGTGATGACCATGACGCGCATCGCACGCTTCTCCAAATCAATACGCAGGGCGACAATAAAGAAGCAAGTAAGTTTGAATTTTCCAATGATGATTTTTCTTTTTTAGATGGAGAAAGAATGCAGGAAATTTTTAAAGAAACGCCAGAAGCCGTTATAAATACAGTGAAAATTACCGATATGTGCAACCTTGAACTTCCGCTTGGCGAATGGGTTTTTCCTGATTTTAGGGTTGAAGCTGATAAAACTTATGATGAGAAATTACGCGAGCTTACCTTTGCCGGTTTTGGGCGGCTTGAAATAAAAGCAACGCCAGAAATTCTGGAACGCGTAGAATATGAACTTAAAATTATTATTGATAAAGGATTTTCCCCTTACTTTTTAGTGGTTGGCGATTTATTAAACCATGCTAAAGAAAATGGAATCTTGACTGCTATCAGGGGTTCGGTCGCGGGGTCTATGGTTACTTATTTATTGGGTATTACCAATATAGATCCAATAGAGTATAAACTTCCGTTCGAAAGATTCTTAAATCCATTTCGTCCTTCAGCTCCGGATATTGATATGGACTTTGCCGATAATCGACGGGATGAAATGATTGAATACGCCAAACAAAAATATGGTGAAGATAAGGTGGCGCAGATTGGAACATTTGGCACCATGATGGCGCGTGGCGCTGTTCGCGATGTGGCTCGCGCATTGGGACATTCTTATGCAACTGGCGACCGACTTTCAAAAATGATTCCGGCGGGTTCTCAGGGTATGCCGATGACCATAGAGCATGCAATAGAAATAGTGCCCGAGTTCAGGGAAGCCCATAAAAAAGAAAAAGACACTAAAAAAATTATAGATCTGGCAAAAAAGTTAGAGGGTTGCGCTAGGCATATTTCAGTACACGCCGCCGGAGTGGTTATTTCGCCCAAACCACTTTATGAATATGTGCCGACCCAGTACGATCCGAAGGGCGGAAAAGTGATAACTCAATACGATATGTATAGTGTTGAAGATGCTGGTCTTCTAAAATTCGACTTTTTGGGTATTAGAAATTTGGCAATTTTGGGGGATGCGATCGGTTTGGTGAAAAAATTTTATAATATAGATATAGACATTGAACGCATCTCGCTGAACGATAAAAAAACATTTTCGTTACTAGCCAGGGGCCAGACCGAGGGATTATTTCAATTAAACGGTTCTGGGATGACTAGATATTTAAAAGAGTTAAAGCCGACTTCCATACACGATATCAATGCCATGGTAGCCCTTTATCGTCCCGGACCAATGGAATCAATTCCCGAATATATAAAACGCAAGCACAATCCCAGTCTTGTAAAATATCTAGACCCGCGAATGAAAAAATTCTTAGGAGAATCATATGGACTTATAGTTTATCAAGATGACCTCCTTTTCTGCGCTATAGAGCTGGCCGGTTATAACTGGGAAGAAGCGGATAAATTTCGTAAGGCTGTCGGTAAGAAAATCCCGAAAGAAATGGCGGCGCAATATGATAAATTTACCAAAGGTATAGTAGAAAATGGCCAGACACAGGAATTTGCCGAAAAATTGTGGAAACTTTTTGAGCCTTTTCAAGCTTACGGATTCAACAAGGCGCATGCCGCTTCTTACGGCCGAGTCGCTTATCAGACGGCTTATATGAAAGCCAACTATCCTATCGAATATATGACTGCCATTCTTACCGCCGAATCGGGTGATGTGGAGAAAATTTCAGAAATAATTGATGAGTGCAAAAATATGAAAATCCCAGTATTGCCCCCCCATATAAATGAGAGCTATGGCGGATTTACGGTAATAAGAGAAGAAAATAAGAGTAAAGAGATAAGATTCGGCTTATATACGATAAAAAATTTGGGTACCGATATCGCCGACGCGATAATCGCGGAGCGAAAAGCAAATGGCAGATTCGAATCAATTACAGATTTTCTGGATAGAATAAAGCATAAAAATTTAAACAAGAAGTCAATGGAGGCATTAATCAAATCTGGTTCGACGGATGTATTGGGGGAACGGGGCGAACTTCTTTTTAATCTTGAAGATATGCTTTCATACAACCACCAGTCTTCACAGCAAAGCGAAAATCAGGGTTCGCTCTTCGACGGCGTGGTTGAAATTGAAACACCTGATTTTAAATTAAAACCGGCATCTCCGGCAACTCAAGCGGACAAATTGCTCTGGGAGAAAGAATTGTTGGGGCTTTATATTTCCGGACATCCGCTCGACCGCATACGTGAAAAGTTGGAAGCTCGAGATATAAATATAAAGAAGATAAAGGAAAAGATGGAAAATGGTATGCCGGTGACTATTGCCGGCATCATAGAAAATGTAAGACAAGTGGTAACCAAGAATAACGAGCGAATGGCGTTCATAAAAATTGCCGACCTCACCGGTTCTATAGAAGCCGTTATTTTCCCTTCTATTTTTAAAGACTTCATCGAAACAATCGTTCCCGAAAAATGCATTGCTCTATCCGGCAAAGTTTCCAAAAGAGACGGCGAAAAAAGCATCATCATTGAAGCGGTAAAAGAGATTTAATATGAGCCCAAAAGAGCAATATAACCAAGCAATAAATAAAATAGAAGAAGCTTTTTCTCCATTGTGTATATTTCTTTACGGTTCACAGGCGAGGGGCGATGCAACTCAAAAAAGTGATTATGAACTTGGGGTTGTGGAAAACGAAAATTATCCAATTAGTCGAGAATCGCTACATCTTTTAATAAAAAATTATACGATGGTTCATGCCTATCCATTTCGTCTTTTAGAATTACAAAGTGGAAAACCAAATATCCCCTTCCAAAAATCTTTGTGGATTAATGAAATTTTAAAAGTGGCAAAAACCGTGTATGGAGAAAACATTTTCAAGAAAATCCCACCACCACCGATTAAGGTTTCTGACCTTCTTGAATCGGCATCGTTCAATACTGGGGTAGCTTTTATGTCAGCGCTCATTCATCGCACCGGTGAGATTGATCTTGCTACCGACTATTTTGCTAAATCGTGTCTTTTTAGCGCTCAATTACTTATCATCTTAAAAAAGAGAGAGCTTATTTTAGACTTTGAAAGTATTTTCAGGGAAGCAATAAAATTTGAGATGGAAGAAAAATACAAGGATGTTCTTCAACATGCTATCAGAACAAGAAGAACGGAAGAGGCTTTAAGAGAGGGAGTTTTATATACAAATATGTCTTTCATTTCAGAGGTAGTAAAGAAAAATATATTGGAATATCTCGAAAGATCCGGCGATAAAATTCTTCTTCAGCTATAGTACGGATACTTTTCTAATACACATTTACGCTATGGCGTATATGTGGGTGTTAGTAGAATAAGAACATTCTTTATAAAAAATAAACGCTTTTATTTTTTATGTTTATCCCTTAGATTGTCTATTGCGCCACTTAAATGTTTTGCTATCAACCCCCAAGCTTCAGTTGTCTCATTCCGGCAAGGTCTCTCTGCGCAACAACGAAAAAAGCATTATTATCGAAGCGGTAAAAGAGGTTTGATCTTCTCTAAATAGTGGACACATAGTGAACACTCGGTGTCCACTATTTATACTTCTTAGCAAGACTAGTTTTTACAAAATGATTATACTGATCTGAATTTTCAAACTGCTCTAAAACAATATCCGGCTTTAAAAGATTACCCCATCTATTCTTTACAACATAATCTTGATAACTTGACCAAAAGTAATTTATTAATCCCTTATACCCTATCTCTTTTATTTCTTGTGGATTTTTGTGTATATAAGTAGATAGGTGTAAAAGTTGTTCATTATTTTCAATATGGACTGCTTGATATGGCCCTTGGAATAAATGCCCAGTTCTTTTATATTTGGTATTAAAATATTTAGTATAAGAATTAAGAACGCGTTGCATATAGTTCGCTATTCCTTTTCCTCCTATTTCAAAAATAGTAAGGTGGAAATGATTCGGCATTAAAGAGAAGTTAACCAGTTCAACAGATCTATTTAAAGTAATTTTTGAGATAGTGCTGGATGATAAATTAAATTTTTTGTTCTTTTTAAAATATGACGTGTAGTAACCAAGATTGTTAAAGGTTACACTAGACTGAAAATATAATATACAAAAAAAAATCGGGTATAATCTTAAAAATCAAGAAAGATTTTTTGTTTACTCATACCTCTATTGTAAATATGGTAATGCTCCCCTGGAGCAATTTTAATTTTTCTCATACAACCATTTTAACATAGTGGACACCGAGTGTCCACTATGTGGCAACCGCGAAAAAAGTATTATTATTGAAGCCGTAAAAGAGATTTAGTTAAATAAACTCATTGCTTTTTCCTTACTCTCTGTAAATATAACTTCTATCGCGTCAGCGACTTTTTTGGAGAGTTTTTTGAGTGTTTCTAGTTCGGACTTTTTGAATTCTCCCAGAATAAATTTTATTACTTCTTTTTCACCTCTTGGCTTTTTTATTTTTCCTGACAGAGTCGCAGGTGAAATACCAATTCGTATACGTAGAAATTCTTCGCTTTTGAGTGCTTTGATGATGGAACCCAAACCGTTGTGTCCACCTGAAGAACGATTGAAAGAAATTTTCATTTTTCCTATTGGTAAATCAATGTCATCATAAATAACTACTAGGTCTTTCAAGTCTTTTTTTGTTTTAACAAGAGGCGCAACAGCTTTGCCGGAATTATTCATAAAATTATCCGGTGTTAAAAACTTAATTTTATTATTTTCCAATTTTTTTTCCACCAGAGAAACTATGATACGCCCAGTATTATGTCTGGTGTTTTCGTATTCTTCTCCGGGATTTCCCAAACCAACAACTAATTTCATACCCGAATGATATCATTTAACGTTATCTTAAGGCAAATTTTTATTAAGAAACAGAAGATTGTGTTGTGTCAAGGGTTTTTTATGCTAAAATCAAGCGATGCAGGGAGAAATAGAAGAAAAACAAGAACAGCAATCCGGCTGGCAATCGTTTCGCGAATTGGTATTCTTCGCTTTTATATCTTTGCTTATTGTAGCGCCAATACGCATATTTATAGCGCAGCCATTTATCGTTTCGGGTTCTTCCATGTTCCCTACTTTTGAAAACAGTGAATATTTAATAGTGGATGAAATATCCTATAGGCTGGGCAGTCCAAAGAGAGATGATGTGGTTGTTTTTAAATATCCAAATGACACAAAAAAATTTTTTATAAAAAGAATCATTGGTTTGCCGAATGAAATAATAGATATAAAAAACGGCGAGATTACAATAAAGAACACAGAACATCCGGATGGGTTCAAACTTGAGCAACCTTTTATAAGAGAAAATTCGAGCGACAATGTACACTTTGAATTAAAAGAAAACGAATATTTCGTACTGGGTGACAATAGAAATGCCAGTTCGGATTCGAGATATTGGGGGGCAGTGTCCAGGAAGCTTTTAATCGGGAGGGCATTTTTGCGTTTATTTCCAATTAATAAAATAGATATTTTGCCGGGAGATTATAAGCAAAAATTATAAATTCTAATTCTTTGCGCGATAATATGAAAAAAACGCATAAAAATATAAAAACAAAAAATAAAGACATTGCATCACCCAAGGGAATGAGGGATTTGATGAATGAGGCATATTATAATTTTCAAGGCTTTTTTGAAAAAGCGCAGGAGGTCGCGGTGTATTATGGTTTTAAGCCGATAGATACTCCACTCTTGGAACACCGGGAAACTTTTACCACTAGTATAGGTGCAGGCACTGATATTGTAGATAAAGAAATGTATACGCTTAAAACCAAAGGCGGAGATCATTTAGCTCTACGACCGGAACACACTGCTCCGCTCGTGCGAGCTTATATAGAACACGGTATGCAAAACATGCCCCAGCCTTTGATGTTCTACCAATACGGCCCTGTTTTTAGACATGATAATCCCCAACATGGACGCTACAGGCAATTTTGGCAATTTGACGTAGATGCATTGGGAAGCGAAAAAAGCATCATGGATGCTTTAGTAATTAAAACCGGTATGACTATCCTGGAAGAAGCCGGGGCTCACAATCTTTCTGTGGACATAAATTCAATCGGCGATAAAGAATGTCGTAGTGGTTACATGCGAGAACTTATAAGTTATTACCGCAAACATATACATGATTTGGGGATTATAGATCGCGAGCGCCTAAAGATAAATCCGCTTCGTATATTGGATTCTAAGGATCCAAAAACAAAAGAAGTCAACGAAAACGCTCCGGACTCAATAAGTTTCCTCTGCGCTGCCTGTAAAAAACATTTTAAAGAAGTATTGGAATATCTGGAAGAAATGAATATAGAGTATAAAATAAATAAAAACCTAGTGCGCGGATTGTCTTATTACACTCGCACAGTTTTTGAAGTATATACAGACAGTGAAGAAGAAAATGGATTGCCGGTGCAAATAGCATCTGGCGGTAGATACGATTATTTAGCCCATCAACTTGGTAGCAAAAAAGATGTGCCGGCTGTAGGGTTTTCTATGGGTGTAGACAGAATAGTAGAGTCCAAATGGTATAAAAAGCTCTCCCCTCGCATAATCAAGAAGCCGAAAATTTGCTTCATACAACTTGGCACAGAAGCGAAATTAAAAAGTTTAAATATTATTGAAATATTGCGCAAGGCGCACGTGCCTATCACTCAATCCCTCTCAAGAGATAGTCTCGGCTCACAATTAGGAATTGCCGAAAAATTAGCCATACCCTATGCCATAATCTTTGGAGTAAAGGAGGCGCTAGAAAATTCTGTCATTGTACGCGATATGTCTAACCGTTCTCAAGAAACAGTAAAACTAAATAAACTCTTAGAATACTTAAAAGAATTAAAATAAAAGAATGAATCCCGTTAGAAATTTTAATAACATGAATAAGGATAAAATTATAAATGTTAAATTTCTAACGGGATGAAGAAAATTCTTCAAAAAGAAGAAAAAATCCTGCGCCAAAAAACTGGTGAAGTGCCAGTACGAGAAATTACAACTCTAAAAATAAAAAAAATATTAAAAGAAATGAGTGGCGCCTTGCGAAGCCAGAGCGACGGAGTGGCCATAGCAGCACCACAGATAGGATATAGTCTTAGAATTTTTGTCGTTTCTGGAAAAATATTTGGAAAAAATTTTGCTGGAAAAACTCTGATGCCTAAAGGAATCGAGGCTCCGATTAAAAACGTCGGAGGAGAAAAAGTAAGAGATTTAATTTTCATTAATCCAAAGATTTCTAAACTATCAAGAGAGAAAGAGTGGGTGCCGGAAGGTTGTCTCTCGGTAAGACCCCTTTATGGTAAAACTCATAGATCTAAAAAGGCAATTATCACAGCTTATAATGAGAAGGGAAAGAAATTTACTCGTGGCGCTTCCGGACTTTTGTCTCAAATTTTTCAACATGAAACAGACCATTTAGATGGCGTACTTTTTATTGACCATGCAAAAGATGTTAAAGAAGAAAAGTTAGATCAGAAAATTAGGCGTTAGGCTCTAGGCACTAGTATTTAATTAAAAAACTATGAGCAACAAACTGAATTTCATATTTTGGGGAACACCGGAAGTAGCGTCTGATACTCTGGAAATTCTAAAGAAGGCTGAATTTTTACCATCGCTTATTATAACTTCACCCGACGCAAAAAAAGGAAGAGGATTAATGATTGAAGCTTCTCCTGTTGCTGCTTTCGCAAAGAAGAATAATATACCTTGTCTTAAACCAGAGAAATTGGATGAAAAACTCACTTTACAACTTTCAACTTTTAACTTTCAACTTTCTATTGTCGTTGCATATGGAAAAATAATCCCCGAAGACATATTAAATATACCGAAATTGGGTTCTATAAATATTCATTATTCCCTATTCCCAAAGTATCGTGGCGCATCACCGGTAGAATCTGCCATTTTAAACGGTGAAAATTATACTGGCGTTACTATTCAGCAAATGGAATACAAGATGGATTCAGGGCCAATTTTAGCCCAAGAGAAGGTGGAAATTGGCAGAGATGAGACGGCGCCAGAATTGCGCCAACGTTTAATGAAAATCGGCGGAGAACTTCTGGTAAGAATCTTGCCGGACTTAACTGGGGGAAAAATAAAATCAATACCGCAAAATGAAAGTAATGCTACCCACTGCGAAAAAATAAAAAAAGAAGATGGTCTAATAGATTTAAATGCAGATGGAGTTTTGAATTACAACAAATTCCGCGCCTATGCTGTGTGGCCTCGGACTTATTTTTTCCAGAACGGCAAGAGAATAATAATCACGAAAGCCAGACTAGAAAATGATAAATTCATAATAGAAAAGGTTATCCCTGAAGGCGGAAAAGAAAGAAACTATTAAATTACATAGGATTTCTGCATATGCAGAAATCCTATGTCTTACTGTATCATATATGATATATTAACAAAATTGACGGCCGTCAAAAGTGTAGAGCTAATAAACTTCCTGCTGATAACATTTTTCACAATATACTATTTCCGGTCTGACTCTATAATGAAATCTTTTTTACAATTTTGGCATATTCTTTTTTCTGCCCCTTTTATCATATTTTATCGACTTTAGTTAACTAAAGTAGCTAGTACACTTCTTTATTGTAACAGTCTTCACAATACACTATTTCCGGTCGTTCTGGGGCATAGCTTGTTTCAAACTCATTAGGACATCCCTTTTTCATACATTTTCTATGCCAGAGTTTCATTGGATTTCTAAATTTATTTCTTTGAAAATGTCGGCAATTTGAACAAAGACGAGGAAGTGGTAAATCCATTCTTTTATAAAATTTAAGCTCTTCAGGAATAATCTTAAAGGCAGTCATGCATGTTTCATTACACTGTCCCTTATGTTCACAGCCGATTGTTTGAGATAATATTTTTTCATCAACATCTAAAATGGTATCTGGTAAATTTTCAGGCAATATGTCAATTTTGTAATTCTTCTCTTCAGGCTCTTTCCATCCATACCCCCCTCTTATAACTTCCTCTTTGTTAAGTGGAAAGTATTCTTGGGCAGTTGTGGCATTATATCCAAAAGGAGAAAGTTCTATTGGAAAAAATTCTCCATATTTATATACCAACCCTTGTTTATCAACATAGGGCATTTTGTCCATATGTTTTTTGATTTTTGTTACCATTTTTTCGTATTCCTCTTTGGTATATTGTTTATTTAAAATACAATATTGCTTTTTATGTAAACCAACACACCCAAAGCAATTCCTGCAACCAAAACAAAATAATGAATATTCTATATCATTGGTACTCAGGGCAGCATACCAGGAAAATTTTGCATTAGAAACATGATTACCTACCTGTAAGGACTCATATAAAAGCTCAGCAGAAGTACCATAATGCGTAAAATCATAGCAGTCAGCGGTTTTGGCTCCTTGTACCACAAAAGAGCAAAACCTTGAGTTTTCTAGATTAAAAACAATGAAGCTATCACGAACATTCTTTGAATTATAAACGTAATCGCCGGAAACATTAGAGTTTTGTCTCTCGTGGGTATATTTTTGTGGAAATTTATTCCAGAAATTTGAAGATTGTTGTTTAATTTCTTGAATACTTTTATAAGAGTTGGGTTTAAAACTTTTTATTTTTTCTTCATAATCTTCTCTGGAATAGGGTTGATTGAAAATTTGATATTTTTGATTTCGTAAATTAACACAACCGAAACAATTGGAACAACCGACACAATTTTTGCAAAAATATATATCATGGCAGCCTTCACAATCCACCGAATATAAAGTTTGATAACATTTTTGGCAATCCACATTCTCGTAGCAGAGTTCGCTACCATTTAACATAGTATTATCAACCGAATTTTTTGATCTTTGTATGACACTCCCATATAAACAATCTTCATCGTAATCACCATGAGTTATCATGTAACAATTTTTTAGATCAGCGGCCATGTTTGTGTAGTCGGAATTAATAAGAGTTTGATATATACCAAACAAACTCGGTACTGGAATTTTATGAAAGAGATTTTTTAATTGAGAAAAAAAATCTTTGTTCTCGTCAAAATCTACACCATATTCTAAGCCTTCCCAACTATCTCCCCACCAGCACGGACGACAAAAGACAAACATGCCTGAATCTCTGGCAAATACCGAAATAATTGGTTTCTTGCATTGTTTACATTCGTTTCGATACAAAGATTTTTCATTTCTAAAGGCAAGACGTCTAATCAGACGGCACTCCGGGCAAAATGTTGGCGACGGAACCTTGATTTTTTCATAAAAACCAAAGTCATCTGACTCTATAGTGAAATCTTTTTTACAATTTTGGCATATTCTTTTTTCTGCCCCTTTTATCATATTTTATCGACTTTAGTTAACCAAAGTGGCAAATATATCCGTAGCTAATATTTTGAAGTAAAGGGGTTGCGCTTAGAGAAACCTTTGAGCATTTTTTTGACGCTCAAGGCTCCGCGACGGAAGAGTGTTTGTTTTCTGTTTTTTTTCTTTTCTATTTCATTGAAAAGGCTTTCCTTTATTTCATCAATCGTTTGATACAAATCTTCTCCGTCGGCGCTGGAGTAAAATTCTTCTCCATTTATTTTAATTAAACAGTCGGAATGAAAAACGTCGCCGGACTTGTGATGGTTGGTGCTTTTACCAACTTCAAAATTAATTAACGCCTCTCCCCCGCCTTTTTCAATTTTAGAGAGCAGCTTTTCCAGATTAGTAACCTTTCTAATAACATAGTCCTTAATTGCCGGAGTAAGCTCAATATTTTTTCCTTTTAAATTTATCGTCATTTTTTGATTATAGCAAAAAAAGCGGTATCAACGCAAAAAATTATTTCAGAAAACGTGTGAGGGCTTTCAAGATAATACTAAGTTTCATCGTTGCAACACCCACCACGCGGTCTCCTCCGCCATAATATATATAAAGCAAGTCTTTTTTAAGCACCATGCCACAGGGAAATACTACATTGTTTACAATACCAATCTTTTCATATTCCTCTTCCGGCTCGAAAATGGGTTCAGTGCCGCGAGCCAGCACTATTGTCGGGTCCTTTAAATCAAGCAAAATAGCGCCAATTCGATAAGTACTATGACTCTTCGACACGCCGTGGTACAAGAGCAACCAGCCATATTTGGTTTTAATCGGCGGAGCGGCAATACCAACCTTTTCGCTATCCCAAGTATTAATCCTGGGACCAATAATTCTAATGCATTTTTTTACAGTTTCAGTCTTAAAGTCAAGCGAACTCAAATAATCCCCGCAAATTTCATTACCGACACGATGTAAAACAAAGTAGCCGCTAGAAAATTTCTCTGGAAACAAACAAGTATCTTTGTCGTCAAAACCCGGGGGTGTTATGACAAAGGGTTTTTCCCATTTCCATGCATGGGCAAGAAAATTTTTTTCGCTAATGGAAGAAATTGCAACACGCGGAGGACCGATACCGTCAAAAGCGGTGTAACATATATAAATATTTTTACCGATTTTGGTTAAACGAGGATCTTCACAGCCCGAGTTTGCATTATCAATCTTTTTCATTTCAAATTCTTCGCGCGGGACATAGATAGGATCCGTTAAACGCTCATCAATTTCAAATCCATCTTTACTTGATGCATAGCCAAAGCAAGAAGTATTATTATCGGACTGGGCGCGATAAATGATGTGCGTTTTTCCTTTTAATATTATAGCCGCTGGATTGAAAGTGGCTTTTGCCTCCCAGAAATTTTCTTTTTTGGGAATAATAATCGGATTACCGGCAAAGCGCCTGAACCGCCAATTATTTTTATGCTCTTTGCTCATATTTAAAACAAGGTCAGTTAGACTGACTTTGGCCGAACATACTGTAGTGTCAGCCGCTCCATAGTATATGGTAAGCATATCTTTCTTTAGTGTCACCCCGGTGGGAAAAACAATATTCCCCACATAGCCGGCAAGTTCATAAGGCTCTTCTGGCACAAGCAGGGGTCCGCGTGTCTGGCCAATTATTTTTTTAGGATCATTGGAATCAAGCAGAAGCGCTTCAACGCCAAAGATTTTATTTCCATTGTTCGGTGAATGAAAATAATTCTGAATATGAGAATAAATAAAAAGCCAGCCGTATTTGGTTTCAATCGGCGGAGCTCCAACTTCCACATGGTCGTAGGGGCTACGTTGGGGACTAATGGTATGTTCATCGATATTTTTAACCCAATTTTCCCAAAATGCGCTAGACCACAATTCCTCCATTTCATTTACTTCGGCAATAGCCATTTGGGCCGGGGGTATGTCAGTAAAAGCTGAAAAAATAACCACAATTTTACCGTTTATTCTCTTTGGAAAAAGCGTCATTGCTTTGGCATTGAAGGGAGTTATCAGATGTCTTTCGCTAACTTTTTTTAAGTTATGCGAGAGTGCTACGGCAACCTTGATGCTGCCAGAATCAGGCGGGTATTTTGAAAGCGCGGTATAAAAAGTATAGAACATGCCTTCAAAATATGTCACTCTCGGATCTTCACAGCCGAATTTATCCCAATCTTCTTCCGGCACAATAAAAGGAACACGATTCTCAAAATGCACTTCATCTCTGCTTTCTCCAATGCCAATAACAGAAATTTGGCGCGGATTGCGAAGCGCGTCAGACGCCGAAATAGCGCGATAAAGCCCGTAAGTTTTATTGCCGTGCCTAATGGGACAGAGATTAAAAGTAGAAAATTCTTCCCAATAATGATTTCTGTCAGGGATTAAAATCGGATTATGTTCGGATCGTTTAACAACAAACATAAAATTATGCTCTTAGGGCGGATCTTTTTGAGAAAACCGCATTTTCCCCGCTTTTTAATTTGTGAAGAAATTCTTTTAAGTTTATATAGGCAACAGCTATGCGCTTGTCGCCGCCGCCGTAATAAAGAAAAAGGGTTTTGTCTTTAACAACCGCTCCGCTTACATATACAATTCCGGGCTTCCAATCATTTTCATACCATAAATCGGGCTCAAGAATTGGGCGGGATGCGCGATACAGAACTTTTGTCGGATCTTTAAGATCAAGCAAAAGAGCGCCGACTTTATAACGATTTGGATCATCTTTGTCCATTGCGTGATAAAACAACAGCCAGCCATCGGAGGTCTTTATCGGTGGCGCTGAAGCGCTGCGAGTACGGTTGTGCCATGCGACTATGTGGTCCGGCAGAGTATGGGGATCTGGAGCCTCTTTTTGCGAGGGCGCTTGATTCATATTAAGTTCGTCCAAATACGCAATATGCACTCTAGACGGATCACCTTTATCTAGATTGTGAAAAAGGGCAAATTTTCCATGAATTTTTTCTGGAAATAAAACCCAGTTCTTTTGCCTATCACTCGGGCGAGACAAGTAGGCGAAATTACTCCAATTCCATTTTCTATCCGTCAAATCTTTTTCATCGATTGAAATAAACGCTACCCGCATAGAATCCCATCCGTTAAACATATTAAAAGTCACATACACTCGGCCATTAATCTTAACTGCTCGCGGATCTTCGCACCCGCCCCATCCGCCCCCGGAAGCGTAAAGCGTAGTATCATAAACAAGGCGCGCGGGAGAAGTATATGGATGCTGGGCCATGGCTTCTTCCACATTTTCTGCCACGTAAACCGGGTAAGGAAGCCGTCCTTCAAAATGAATACCGTCTTTACTTGAAGTATATCCGATGCGTGATATGCCATCATGCCCCAATGCGCGATAAAAAAGATGCACGCGTCCGTCATGCAATAATGCCGCTGGGTTAAAAACCGCTTCCGACTCCCATGGGTATGAGCTCGGTTCGACTATGGGATTATTAAGAGATTTTTTAAGTTTGAGCGGTAACTTTTTTAATACTTTTCTTTTGGCAGATTTTTTGAGACTTTTGACACTCTTGCCAGATTTTTTAATTGGTTTCTTTACTATCTTCTTTTTTGTTTTCTTGACTGCCTTAACCATAGTAGTATTATACCCCAAAAATCATTGCACTCCAATCCTATTTCCTTTTCTTTTTTTGAATTTTTTTAACTAAAACTGACGAACTTTGGACTTTTCCACCCTTACCAAGGTTAAACACCATTTTACAATTAAGCTTTTCGCATATCGCTACTTCTGGAATATTGTCATAAGTTCTATCTCCCCCCTTGGCAAAAACATGCGGGCGGATAGATTTTATATCTTCAATAACACTTATGTCTTTTGTGTTCTTTTTATGACTACTCAGAACAACCCTATCAACATTTTTAAATGCTTCAATGATTTCTTTGCGTTCATGCTCTGGCATAAAAACATATCCCTTTTTTAATTTTAACCAATGATCATTATTTAATAGAATTACAAGTTCATCACCCAATTTTTTGGCTTCTTTAAATAAACGAATGTGTCCGATATGCACCGGGTCAAATCCTCCGCTTACCATCACTATTTTTTTCTTTCTAGGAATTTTCTTGACCATAAACAATGGGTGATTGTTTGTTATTTTATTGCAAATTCTTTACAAAAACAACCTATAAATTCTTATTTTTATAAGCCTTCAACCCATGACTTAAAATATCTATCGAACATTTAAGCTTTTCCACAGGAAGAACATAGGCAATACGCACTTCATTTATGCCCAATCCTTCGGTTATATAGAAATCCGACATCGGAGAAATTATAATTGTTTCGTTGTTTAGGGAAAAATCCTTTATCATAAATTTAACAAATTCTTCGGCTGAATTAACCGGCAAGGTTGCATTAATATAGAAAGCCCCCAATGGACGAGCGACAAATACGTCTTTAATTTCCGAGAGCATTTGAAAGACGATTTCACTTCTTTTTTTGTATTCTAAACGTATTGGTTCTGTATACTTTTTTGAATTTTCTAAAAGCGGTATAAGCGCATATTGTTCGAGTGTTCCGACAGATAGTCGCGCTTGGGCGAATTTTAGAATTGTATCCATAATTTCTTTATTATATGAAACAACACAGCCAATCCGGACACCAGGCATAGAAAATCTTTTAGAAACGCTGTCCACTAAAATTATATTCTCTTTTGCAATTTTATTGGCAAGAAGACAAGTGGGAATACCCTTAAATCTGATTTCCCGGTAGGTTTCATCAGCAATAACAAATAAATTGTGTTTCCGGGCAATGTTTAAAACACTAGCGAGTTCGATATCGTTCCATAGTTTGCCCGTGGGATTATCTGGATTTATTACAACTATTGCCTTGGTGCGCGATGTTATTTTTGATTCGATAAATTCCGTAGCCGGCAGGGTAAAATTATCCTTTGCTTTTAGCGTTATAGGTACGAGCTTTATGCCAGCCATTATCGCGAAAGATTTATAGCTTACATAAAGGGGTTCAAATACTAAAATTTCATCACCAACATCAGCTACGGCCAAAAGAGCCAAATAAATTGCTTCCGCACAGCCAACGGTTGGAATTATATTTTCAGGCTCTAGTTCTACTCCAAACTGTTTATAATATTTTTGCCAGGCAGTTATATGCTCTCTAATACCCGAGCTCGGCGCATAAGGTAAATTTTTATTTTTATAATTTCTAATTTCGCCAAAGAAAGAAGCCGGAACAGAAAGGTCCGGATCGCCGGTATTTAACTTATAAACTTTTATCCCTTTCTTTTCCGCTTCCTGTATGAACGGGAAAAACTTGCGTATGGGAGAAGCAATTACTTTCTGACCGCGACTCGATACTGTTGGCATATTTTTCTAAAATAATTTTATTTAAGCTTTTTGCGAAGAGCTTTCTTCGTAAGCATAAGCCGTTTGATCTCAAGTCTTTTCTTTGTTTTATGAGAACGC
Organism: Candidatus Nomurabacteria bacterium RIFCSPLOWO2_01_FULL_39_17; assembly: GCA_001785805.1. Taxonomy (GTDB): domain Bacteria; phylum Patescibacteriota; class Minisyncoccia; order Phycocordibacterales; family UBA9973; genus UBA9973. The sequence goes on along the minus strand of MFUU01000007.1, from coordinate 2,363 downwards.
CTAGATTTTTTCTTCGGATTAAGGGTTGTGCCTCTTTTTGCCATATCAATATTTTCTATTATTAATAATCTGCCATTGCATTATAACCCTTATGTGGGCTATCTGCCAATATGTTATTTATTCATAACATCATTAATGATATGTCCATCAGCCATAAAAACAAAAGACCCAGTTATAAGTACTGCAACTACGACGGTATATATCAGTTGCGGGTTGCTAGCTATTTTTTTAATTCCCTTTTCAAGATTTGAGATAAAAAACCAAAACATGCCAAAATTATACCACACCATAAGTGAAAGACCATAAAAAACAGCGAATTATGACTATTTATTGACTTTTATTTTTATAAAAGTAATAGAGAGCAAGCGGTGCCGCCCAATTGGCAAAACGCTCTATGAAATCCCATATCGGCAAGCCCACCAGCGGACGAACCAGGGCAGTCCAAAAGCCCCAAAACGCCATCCATAACAGTAATGGCCGAATAGGCTTCCAGATAATAAGAATAGCTAATAAAATATCCACTATTCCCACAATGGTCATAAAGATTGTGGCTGTTATTGTATCAAATCCGGTTAATTGTTCGGTCCATTTTATCCAATCAGCCTTGCCCAAAACAGCAAAAACTCCGTGGCCAAGAAATTCCCCCGCCACGCCAATTCTCAAAATCCATTCAAACTTTTTTTCATTGGTCATAAATATATGAAAATAAATAAATAATAATGGGTTAATTATACACCCTTTACTGCTTCGGATACCATTCCAGCCGGACAACTTCAATTTCGGGGTCAGTTTTATTTACCAGCTTTTTAAATAAGGCAATATCGCTGAAACCCTCGGGGGTCCGATAATGGTATGGATATACTTTTTTCGGCTTAAAGGCAAGCACTGCCTGCGCCGCTTCCTCCACGCTCATGGTGTAAGGCAAATTCATTGCAATAAAAGCCAGATCAATATTTTTTAAATTTCGCATTTCGGGAATATTGGAAGTGTCTCCGGAGATATAAACATGTTCATTATTTTTTTCAATTATATAACCATTGCCTCTGCCTTTAGTGTGATATGCGGCTGCTGATTCTGGAATGTTATACATCGGAATAGTCATTATCTTAAATCCAATATGGTTGGCTGTCTCGCTGTTATTCATTACGAACACTTTGGCAAACTCTTTCGGTATTTTTGCGGATATTTCATCTGCCACCGCTTTTGGAGCGATGATAACAGTTTTTTCCTGGCTGACCATCTTGAGTGTTTCAATATCAAAGTGGTCTTGATGTATATCTGTGAATAAAATTATATCCGGGGCAGGCTTATCGGCAAACACATTAGTCTTGTTGACTTTATACATTGAAGGGTCGGCGTATATAGTAGTTCCATCCCAATTCAGAATTATGCTTGCGTGAGAAACGGGAATTATTTCTATGTCATTTTGTTTATTATTCATAACAATTATTTGCTAATTCTAGCATAATTTTTAGTTTTTGGCTCCGAACCCAAGACACTCGCCTAGTTCTCAGCAAGACGAAAATTAACAAAAACAAACACAATAAAAAAACTTAGAGAGTGGATAACACGCTAAGGCACTTTTTGCTTTATTGGGCCAATTATCTACAAAAGGGTCATGTACTATCTCCACATGCGGTAAAATAGCAAGTTTCTTTAGATATTCGTTTGCTTGTTCTCTTGAGAAGGCAATTATGATATACTTAAATTTATGAAAAAAAGAACTATTATTATTGTTATAATTATTTTAATCATAGTGGTAGTAGTGATTGGATATTTGTTTCTGAATTCAAAAATATTACCCGGACCGAGTGAAGATATAAGCCAAATAATAAATCAGGGGGTTTTGCCGTCCCTAGGTGAAAGTACTAATCCAATGAAAAACAAACCCGATGTTAATCCAATTGACGCGTCAAATCCTTTTCGTTCTATTAAAACTAATCCATTTCAATAAATAATATGGGCACAAAAAATATATCTATATCCGCATACGCTGTAGCTTTTGGGATTTTAATAAGTGGCTTAATTTTTGGGATAGTCTTGGCCGAGACGACAACAAGCGTCAATGATGCCGATATCCGATACCCGGTTGCTGAACTTGGAAATTGTCAAGATAAAAATGCGTGCAAATTATATTGTGACAAGCCTGCCAACACAATATCTTGCATTGCTTTTGCTGAAAAAAACAACCTGATGTCTTCTGAAGAAATTAATTCCGCGAAAAAATTCTTGAACGCCGGAACAAAAGGCCCGGGAGGATGTACAACCAAAAATTCATGCGAATCATATTGTGATGATATAAGTCATATCAACGAATGTATTGCTTACGCTGAGAAAACAGGCATCTTGTCTTCACAAGAACT
>MFUU01000006.1:4217-15120 GCA_001785805.1 Candidatus Nomurabacteria bacterium RIFCSPLOWO2_01_FULL_39_17 | reverse complement strand
CTTTCCCTGTTTCATAAAGCTCTTCCATCCTTTTAATTTCATATGCGATAGCTTTCTCTACACTACGGAAAGAGTTTAGATTTTTAATTTCAACTTTCGTGCCAAATTTATTTTTGTCGAAAGATAAAGAGATATTCGCTTCTACGCGCATTTCTCCCTTTTCCATATTAGCTTCCGAAACATCTAGATAACGCAGAAGTAATTGTAACTCGCGGGCGAAATTCCCTGCTGTTTTCGCATTGTGTATCACTGGCTCGGTTACCAGTTCCATTAAGGGCACTCCGGCGCGATTAAAATCAATCAATGAATAACCTGCCCCGTCGGAATGTTTATTTCCTTCGGGGTCGTCATCCAAATGTTTGTTGGTTCCCGTATCCTCTTCCAGATGCACGCGGGTAATGTCAACGCCCAATAATTTACCGCCGGAGACTATCGGGTATTTATATTGAGAAATTTGATATCCTTTCGGAATGTCGGGGTAAAAATAATTTTTGCGGTCAAATTCGGTAAAGTCTGCAATTTTGCCATCAAGCGCAAGGCCAACTTTTATAACGTTCTCCACCGCTTTTTTATTTATAACGGGCAATGCTCCCGGATGCGCCATGCACACGGGGCAGATATTTACATTCGGGTGTTCTTCATCGGGATCATTCTTGCACGCACAAAACATCTTCGTCTGGGTTTTTAACTCAGCATGAATTTCTAAGCCGATTATCGGGTAATATATCTTCGACATGGTTTAATTATACCTTTTTCTTTAGAATTTTCACTAATTCGTCTTTAAATTTTTTAATGGATTTATCATCATAAAGAGAAAGGGTAAAAACCCCGCCTTTACTGGCCGGGGCAAGCTTTTTAAATTCAGCAACTTTTTTAGTTATAGTTTTCTTGTCCTCTACTACATCTTCTTTAGTTAAAATAATTATTTCATCTTTTGAAAAAAGTCCGTTTTTGCCTAAATCCAAACTTTTATCATATCTTTCTAATTCTTTGCGAATTTGTTTATAAGACTTCAGCATATTGAGATTTTCAAATGAAACTAGGTGCGCAAGCATTTTTGTTCTTTTGATGTGTCTTAAAAATTTAACTCCCAGGCCCTTTCCTTCTGAAGCTCCTTCAATAAGGCCCGGTATATCGGCAATTGTGTAACCGAAAAAATCACCCAAATTGGGGTCAAGCGTGGTAAAAGCGTAATCTGCGACTTTTGCCTGCGCGTTGGTGAGAGTATTGAGGAGCGATGACTTGCCGGCATTCGGCAAACCAATCAATCCCACATCGGCAAAAAGTTGAAGTTCTATCGTAAAATTTCCCTTTTCTCCCTCTTGTCCTTCTTTATATTGTTTCGGGGCGGTATTAACCGAACTTTTGAAATGTTCATTGCCGAAGCCTCCATATCCGCCCCTGAGAATTAAAATCTTTTGTCCTTCTTCCGTCAGTTCCCACTCCTCTTCGGTTTCAATATTTTTTATAAAAGAGCCGATAGGCAATTTCAAAACATAATCAACGCCAGATTTGCCGTGTAAGCTTTTCTTTCCGCCATCTTTTCCCCGTCCAGCTTCAAAATATTTTTTCGCCTTATATTGCGAAAGAATGTGTATATCGCGTACCGCCTGTACAAAAAAATCTCCGCCCCGGCCACCGTCTCCACCGGCAGGACCGCCTTTCGGAATAAATTTTTCCTGTCGCCAGCGCACGACTCCGTTCCCGCCTCGACCGGCTTCCGCATATATTTTTATTTCATCAATAAAAGCCATAATATAGTTATAAAGTAAAAAGTTATAAAGTTTTTAAAGTAAATCTTGATGAACTTGAAGACTTTATGAACTTTCAACTAGCGCTTTTTCAGCAAGCGTTTTAGCGCCTTCTTTAGATTTGGCGACAGCTAAGAAAAGCCCGCGGTGGCAGAATATTGCATCCGATACACCGGTAATTTTTTGCAATTCTGTATCGCGGAGCCCGCCCCAAGATTTTGGCAAATTTTTTTTATTTTCAAAATTTCTAAAATCTTTCCGTATAGCACCTACTCCCCATGAATTATCAACTTCTCTTGGAAAAATTATATAAAAAGTTTCGGGAAGTTTATTAAGAATTTCTTTCTTTGCATAATTTTTATCTAAAATTATAATTCTTTTATCTTTTGTGTTTTGATAAATTGAGAGTATTTTTTCATCAGCTATAATAGCGTCTCCGGCATAAGTTATTTCTCGTAATAAAATTTCTTTCGCCACTAAAACACTTTTTAAAAACATTTGATCGATATTTGAATCTGTCTCCCTCCAAGTGGGACGCATTACTCTAAAAAAATCCTGTATTAAGTATGGAAAAACTTTAGACTTCTTTTCAACTAAATCAATACCGTTATCCCCGGCATCAATCGGCGCAACCAGTTTTTCATCTATTAAGTCAACTACTTTCCGGTCTTCACAGATTTCGATACCGAACTTTTTCCAAATTAATCCGAAAGAGGAATATTCTATACCGTTATCGCGCTTGCCCGCTTCGCCCACTTGATGGTGGTCAAAACGATTTTTCTCCGGGTCATATACCCCGCCGACATCAAAAACATAGTCGCCTTCTTTTATTATTTCCTCGTCTCTTGTACGTATTATTTCAAAACTCTCTCCTCTCTTTTCTAACAACAAAGATAGGGTAGCGCAGGCAAAAATATCATCCGTGTGAAAAGAACCATTGTGTGTGACTAATTTTTTACTTGAATTTTTATTTTCCATTTCTAAAACAGAGCATCAACTACTTCTTTTACCAGAGTTCCATCAGCCTTACCCTTTAGTTCTTTCATCAGGGCTGACATCAGCATACCTTTTTTCGTTCCGTCGGTAACACCAAGTTCATCTTTTTTGACCTGGGCAATTTTTTCCACCTCGCCTTTATCCATCAACTTGGGTAAATATGTTTCCAATATTGCCAGCTGGGCTTTTTCTTCCTTCACTAAATCTTCTCTATTGCCTTTTTGGAACTGCTCGATAGAATCTTTTCTTTGTTTTGCAAGACGAGTAATAACTTCCAATACTTCGGCATCGATAAGCATTTCATCTGGTTTTCTGTTTTTAGAAACAAGGAAATTGGTAAAGCCGGCGACCATTCCGCGCATAGTTTCAAGACGCACCTTATCTTTGGCCATCATTGCCTCTTTTATTCCGTTTTGTATTTGTTCGTGTAACATATATTTCGAACCATTACTATTTTTGAGCACGAATATTTTTCTGCTGAAAAATTTCTCAAGACTCGCGCCGTCGCGCTCTGTAGCCTCAAAAATAATAATGCTTCTACATTATGATACCAAAATATGGTAAAATAAGCCATATGAATAAAATTGTCTTTTTCGATACCGAAACTACCGGCAACACGGAAAAAGATTTTCTATGTCAGATTGCGTATAAGAACGGTAAGGAGAGTTTCGTCGCACTTTATAAACCTTCTGTAAAAATTCCCCCTGAAGCTTCGGCGGTGCACCACATAACAAATAAAATGCTCGTGGACAAACCCTCTTTTTCTGAAAGTGGAGATAAAAATAAAATAAAAGAACTTTTTGAGAATTCCGTCGTCGTCGCACACAACGCGCCCTTTGATTTAATAATGCTGAAAAAGGAAGACATAGAACCGAAAAGATTTATCTGCACATTGCGCCTGGCCAGACATTTGGACAGAGAAGAAAAAATTGACAGATATAATCTGCAATACTTACGCTACTTTCTGGATATTGAAATAGACGCTACTGCGCATGACGCATTGGGTGATGTGTTGGTTTTAGAGCAATTATACAAGAGATTAAAGAAAAAAATTATGGATGAGGAGAATTTGGGCGAAGACGAAGCGGTAGAGAAAATGATAGAAATCTCTTTACACCCTTCGCTTCTCCATACTTTCAAATTCGGCAAATACAACGGCAAAAGAATCGAGGAAGTGATAAAGATAGACCGGGGCTATTTGCAATGGCTCTTAGATCAGAAATTAAACAACGACGGCATTGACGAAGACTGGATTTACACTTTAAAACATTATTTAGAGAAATAAAATAAGAAAATGGAAAATATTATTTGGGTAATTTTGGGAATAGTTAGTGGAGGAATTGTCGCTTATTTTATCTTCGCTCGCAAGAAAGAAGAAAAGAAAGACGACACCGGTTTAAATCTCATACTTCAGCAGATAAATGAACTCTCGCGTACGGTAGATAGTAAAATCGGCGAGACGCATAAGCAGGTTAATGAAAGTTTACGTTTCCATTCCTCCGAATCAAATAAAATAATCCGCGAAGTTACGGAAGAGTTGGTGCGGGTGTCCGAAGGACAGAAACAAGTCGTCGGTTTCGCCGACCAATTACAAGACTTGCAGAATATTTTGAAAAATCCGAAACAGCGCGGAATACTTGGTGAATATTATCTCGAAACAGTTTTGAAAAATGTCTTGCCGCCCGGTAGCTATCAGATGCAATATGAATTTCCTGATAAAACTATCGTAGACGCGGTAGTGTTCGTGAAAGATAAAATCATTCCGATAGATTCCAAGTTCTCGTTGGAAAATTATAATAAAATGGCAGAAGAACGAGATGAAACAGAAAGACGAAGATTGGGAAAAGTTTTTGAAGATGATTTAAAAAATAGAATATTAGAAACTTCCAAATATATTCAACCGGCACAGGGAACTACTGATTTTGCCTTTATGTTTATTCCCCATGAAGCCATTTATTATGATTTACTCACTGGTAAAGTTGGCGCCGGTGAAGAGAACTTAATTCAGCGCGCTGCTGGGAAATATAAAGTCATTATCACTTCTCCTACTTCTTTCCTCGCATATTTGCAAACAGTCTTGCAGGGACTTAAAGCTCTCAAAATAGAAGAGTCGGCAAAAGAAATAATTAAGAAAGTGGAAGACTTGGGCAAGCATTTAAAATCTTATGACGAATATCATATTAAACTAGGCAATTCATTAAAAACAGTCGTAAATCATTACGACTCTTCTGGTAAAGAATTAAAGAAAATAGATAAAGATGTATTGAGAATAACAGGCTCTTCACCAGAACTTACGCTTCTAGAAGTAGAAAAACCAAAAGTAGAAGAGTAAATTGTGACCCTACAGAGAATCGGACTCTGATTTTATCCTTGAGAAGGATACGTCCTAGCCGTTAGACGATAGGGCCAATAGAAATAATATATCACTTTTCGCCCCAAAAAAGAATTTATGCTAAAATGACGAGATGAATCCCGTTAGAAATTTTACAGACGGGGTTTAATGGTTAAAATTATTAATAATAAATTTCTAAACGGGATGAAACACATAATCGTCAAAAGACCTTGGGGAAAATTTAAAAGATTTACTTTAAATGAAAAGAGCACGGTAAAAATTATTACCGTAAAGAAGGGCGAGGCTTTCAGCTTGCAGTATCACAAAAAAAGAAAAGAATTTTGGCATATAATTTTCGGCTCAGGTGTTATAACGCTTGGAAATAAAAAAAGAAAAGTTAAAGCTGGAGATGAATTTATAGTCCCCTCTCGCATGAAACACCGTTTGCAAGCAACACAAGAAATAAAATTCCTGGAAATATCTTTTGGAACTTTTAATGAAAAAGATATCGTCCGACTGGAAGATAAATACGGAAGAAAATAGATTATTTACTTTGCCACTCTTTATCCTGGCGGACTAAAAGCTTTTTTTTGTTTTCTTTATTCGCCAAGATAGCCAGCACCGTGCGCTCCATGCGTATGCCTTGCGAGCCTTTTACTAAAATTAAGTCATTCATTTTTACAAGATCTTTCATATACTCTCCGGCCTCCACCGAATTTAAAAATTCTGGAATATTTTCTGCGCGCATTCCTGCTTCCACTGCGCCTGCTTTTATATCCCCTGCCCGCTGGCCCACCACCGCGAGAATTTCGCAATTTTCTCTCGCAATTTTGCCGATATTCTCATGCGTTTCCTTGGTGTAGCGTCCAAGTTCAAGCATGTCGCCTAAGACGGCGATTTTTCGCCCTGATGTTTTTATCATACCCAGAGTTTTAAGCGCCGCTTCACAGGCTGAGGGAGAAGAATTGTAAGTATCGTCAATTATCAAAGAATTATTAATCCCGTTAACAAGGCACATTCTTCCGGGTGAAATATCATAATTCTTCAGGGCGCCAATTGCATTTATCATATTTAATTTCAAGCCGAAAGAAAGGGCAAGTGAAGCAAGAGAAGCGTAAATATGGTTTTGGCCAAAAACTTTTTCAATTACTACCGGCAAACTATTCCCTCCTTCGTCCGCTCTGAAAATTATTCCTCTTGGAATGCCGATATCATCATAAAAAATACTTTCCCCGGAACCAGTTATATCTGCTTCTTCTTTGAAACCATAAGTGATGGTGCGATTCTTGGTTTTTGTTTTCATTTCAAGAACTGCATCGTCGTCGGCATTCAAAATCAGAAGCCCATCTTTTTTTAAAGTTTTTATGAGTTCGCTTTTTTCATCTATCAGATGCTTGCGTGAATCGAAAAATTCTATATGCACCGGTGTTTTGCCTATAGCTGTAATTATCACCGCGTCCGTTTTAAGCCAGGAAGCGGTTCGCTGCATATCTTCCGGCTTGCCTACGCCCACCTCGAGTATAAGCCATTTCGGATATTTATGCGGCGCCAGAAAAAGCCATATTCCTTTCAAAATATTCCGGAACCAGATATAAGGGTTGTTCCAGCCATTCGGACAGCCTAAGATGGTCAGTGGCAAGCCTATCTCGCTATTGTAACTTTTTTCACTTTTGCGAACATAAGCGACACCGGAAATCACCGCGAAAACCGCGTCCTTGGTGCCTGTTTTGCCTACCGAGCCGGTGATAGCGACAATTTTCGGCTTATATTTCAAAAGTACCAAGCGAGATTCAATAATTAAAATATAAGACAACGCTTTTTTAAAAAATAATTTCATAGGCTTTAGGCTTTAGGCTTTAGGCTTTAGGCTTTAGGCTTTAGGCTTTAGGCTTTAGCTAGTTTCCTAGAGCCTAGTGCCTAACGCCTGATTCATCTGTCGGGAGGAACTTCGTAATAATTAAGCAAAAATTTGGTAATTTTTAAAAATGGATCAGCCCAGGTTTGCGCGGCATAGGACACGCCTTTCGGATTTATTGCATAAAGCAAAACTATAAATTGCGGATCGTAGGCGGGAAAATATCCAAAAAAAGAATGGGTATGCCTATCTGTATAATAGCCTCCCTCTTCGGTGTTGGCAACTTGCGCGGTGCCGGTTTTCACCGCTACGCTATAACGTTCCAGCTTGGCAAGTCCTCCTTGCAGCGCCGTATCCATAATCGTTACCAGCATGCGGGTTATTTCTTCGGCTGTAGCCGGAAAAATTTTCGCGCGGGTTGTGGTATAGGTCATTTCTTTTTCCGTACCATCATTATATTTTATTTTTTGCACAACATGGGGAACAACTAAATTGCCTCCATTGGAAAGCGCTGCCAGCGCGCGAATCATTGCCATGGGGGTTAATGCAATACCCTGACCAAAGGCGGCATTGGCATACTCGATCTCGCGCGGACTTGTCAGGATGCCCGACACCAGGCCACCCGTTTCATTCGGCAAATCAATTCCTGTTTTTTCCTTAATGCCGAAGCCTAGCAAATAATCGCGCAATTTTTCCCTGCCTAATTTCTGTTCGACAAAAACCATTCCGGTATTGAGCGATTGACTTAAAACTTCTTGCATGCTTATATTCGGACCTCGCGCTTTTTTATCAAAGTTAAATATCTCGTGTTTTTCTACGATTACAGAACCTTTGTCATTATAAGTGGTCTCGGCTGTGAGTACGCCTGCGTCAAGCGCCCCGGCCATTACCAGGGGTTTGACTACCGAACCGAATTCCACAACATTTTCAACCAATGGATTGGAAAAAGTAGAGGTTTTTACTTGGGAAAAATCATTAAGATCAAAATCCGGTTTCACTCCGAGAGCATAAATAGACCCGTCTTTTGGATTCATAATTATCCCGCCGATAGAATCAACCTGATATTTTTCCTGCACTTGCGATAATTCTTTCTCCAAGAAACTCTGCACCGACGGTTCAATGGTTGTCACTACATCGCCTTCTTTTGTTCCGTCTTCAAAAAAAGCTTTATTAATATTGGAAAATACTTCGGCAAAAAAATTGACATAGGGTTTGCCATTCATCCGGGAGAGTTCTTTATTATATTGCCTTTCTATGCCGTATCGTCCGGCAAGCTTGTCTCCTTTATACGCCACGAATCCAAGCGATTGAGACGATAAATTGCCCCCAGGATAAAAACGCCATTTTTCCTTATAAACAAAGACTCCGGGAATTTTTCTGGCAGATATGGCATCTGCTTCTTCTTTGGTTAAACGATGCGCCACTTCTTCATAAATATCTTTGGTCTTGCTGGCTTTAGCTATAAAATCATCGCGACTTATGGTTATGACTTCACTCAACAAATTATAAGCATTTTCCATATCGGTAATTTTTGTCGGGTTTATTGTCACCTTAAATCCAGTAGTCTGCAGGGCGGCCGAAACGAGAGTGGAATCTTTACGCATGAAATAAATATTTCCGCGTTCAAAAATATTAGCTGGCGGCGTGGAGTATTGCCGGCTTGTCAAATCGGCATAAAAATTTCTTTGCACAATTTGCACGAAAAATAGCTTCGCTATGTTTAACGCCGCAAAAATGAGAACTAAAACCAACAAAATCCTGCTTCTAAAAAGAAAACTAGATTTCATTGTTCGCAAGCTTTAGATTGCCAAGAGATTTGCGGGTGGCGAATTTCGCCTTAGCTTCGGTAAAGCCCAAAGAATATGAAAAGGTAAGATCAATTTTATTGGATATTGATAAATAGGCGAGTTCCAGCTTCCCAACTTCGCTCGAAAGTACGCGGGCATTGGTTTCAAGAGACTTCCGCTCCACGATATTGAAAACCATATTTCCCAAAAATAAAACATAAATAAATGCGAAAATTCCGAAAGATAAAAGCAATATATTAAGCATGCATGCCTGCATATTGTTGTTGTTCACAATATTTATGCCTCCGGCATAACTCTTCATTTTTATCGCTATCGCTTTCATTTTATTTTTTCTAAAATTCTTAACTTTGCGCTGCGTGCTCTATTATTACTTAATATTTCTTCTCTACTTGGTTTAATCGGTTTTTTATTTATTAACTTCACTACTCCCTCCTTTTCCTTTTCTTTATAAAATCTTTTTACTATTCGGTCTTCTAAGCTATGAAATGTAATTACCGCCATTCTTCCGTCTTTATTCAAAACGCTCAAACCTTTCGCTAAACCTTCTTTCAATGCCCCTAATTCATCGTTTACCGCTATGCGCAATGCTTGGAAAGTCTTGGTGGCAAAGTGTATTCTTCCTTTTCTGTAAAACCCGGGGGTTGATTCGCTAATTATTTTCACCAAATCAAAGGTCGTTTTTATTTCTTTCTTCTCCCTTGCTTCAACTATTCCCCTGGCTATTCGCCTGGCAAAACGTTCCTCGCCATAGCCGTAAATAATATCGGCTAAATTTTTCTCTTCCCAAGTGTTGACAACTTCATATGACGTAACGTCTTCTGGAGAAGGATTTTCTTTCATGGTCATAAGCAACGGCTCATCTTTCATAAAAGAAAATCCTCGCCCGGAATTCTCCAACTGGTCTGAACTCAAACCTAAATCAAAAATTATGGCATCGACAAGATTTGGAAAATTTATGGAGCCGTGGGTTCCCTGTCCTTTTGACCTCGAGGGCGAAGGCGGGGAATTTCTAAAATCTTGGAGATGCCTGAAGTTGATGTTTACAAAAGTAATATCACATTTCAAGTTCTGGAATTTTTCTTTGGTTTTTTCAAAAGTTCCGGCATCTTGGTCAATCGCGATAATTTTTGCATTTGGATATTTTTTGCAAATCTCCGCGCTATGTCCGCCACCCCCGAAGGTGCCGTCAATTACGATTGATTTATCTTTTAAGTTCAAACCCTCTATAACTTCATTTAAAAGAACTGTCTTGTGTATCAATTTACCCGTTGTCATAAAATTTCCACTTCCCGCCCTGTACTTAAAAATTTATGCATCTGATTAATTTTTGTAGTACTGGGGCGAATGCTGTGCATTTTGTATTTAATCTTTGAAAACATAATTTTGGGGGTTTTGAGGCTGACGAGCCGAGAACTTCAGGATTTTTTAAGCTTCAAAAAATCCGTACCCAAAATTATGTTTTCAAAGATTTGTTTTCGTTTGCCAATTTTTCCGCCAATTCTTCGGCCTCCTTGTCCGCCATTTTCTTGTATTCGGCCCAGGTTCTGTCGTTCCAAATCTCCACTCGATCTTTTACCCCCACCAACGCTGCATGACTATTTAATTTAATTTTGTCTTTCAGAAAATCCGGTATCAAAATTCTGCCGATTGAATCAACTTCTACATCTACCGCTTGTCCGAACATATTCCGGTTGAAGCTTCTCTGGTCTTTTTTTAAAAATGAAAGATCGGAATCACTATCAGAAAGTTTTTTTGAAACCTTTAACCATTCTGCTGTTGTAAAAATGAACAAACATTGATCAAGTCCGGGTGTGATAATAACTTTCTTCCCCATCTCCTTGCGAAACTTCGCGGGTAAAGAAATTCTATTTTTCGTATCTATCGTATGTATATATTCGCCTATTAACATATTGATTACAATATTTTGACTTCGCTTGGGTGTTGTGTTTGTGATTACACATTCACACGCTCCTTACTAATCAAAAGAAAATTAGTTATTAACACGTTTCCCACTTTTTCCCACTTGGTTAGCATTATAAACTAATGTCAAAAAGAACACCAAGCCCCGCCTGTGGATAACTAAGCTATGGTATATTTGACAAAAAGTAAGAATATTATATAATTAGTAAGGTCCTTATCTCGGGGGATTTGTGATTGAAAT
>MFUU01000006.1:0-4020 GCA_001785805.1 Candidatus Nomurabacteria bacterium RIFCSPLOWO2_01_FULL_39_17 | reverse complement strand
GACGTGGGGCCCACCGAAATCGGACGGGCGTGACCACACACTTGGCTCGGAGAACAGTCGATCAGTTCCGTGTGCATGAACCCGCCACCTTCGACTTCAACCCTCGCTTGGCGGGGGTAAATCGCAAGGCAACACTTCTTGCACATTGGAAACGGAAACCGAATGACCCGAGCGCGACCCTGAACAGCCACAAGCATCTCTCCTTAGTGTTAAACCTTGCAGGTTTTGGTTGCACCAACTCTCCTAGGGACAATTCAAATATTATTATACTTATATAAAAAATAAAAACAACTTTTTTAGTTTATAGGAATTTTTCACAAATATATACTAACCTATCATATATGATATATTAAGAAAAGTTGAAGTAGTCTTGTTTTCTTTTTTATTCTTCCTTTTACTCCTTAATGGGTCGCATAAGCGGGAAGAGTTGCGTTTCGCGAAGCGGTTTGTCGGCTAAAAAAGCAAAGAGACGTTCGCCATAAGCGAAGCCGAAAGCGGGTGGCATGCCGTATTCAAGCGCCTCCACAAATTCAGCATCCGGCATCATTGCCTCTTTGTCTCCTCCCTCTATCAGTTTTTTTTGCGCTTCAAAACGATCCGCTTGGTCAAGCGGATCGTTCAATTCTGAGAATCCATTAGTCATTTCCGCTCCGGCTAAAAGAAGTTGCACGCGCTCGGTAAGAAGCGGGTTTTCTGGTTTGGCTTTGGAAAGCGGAGAAACAAGTTTTGGAGCGTCCATAACCCAAGCAGGTCCCATAATCTGTTTTCGGCAATGCTTCCAGAGCGAATCGGTCAGGCGCTCTTTATTCTCGCCTTCGTATTTTACTCCGAGCTCGTCCAATTTATTTTTCATTTCTGTTTCGGACGCAGTCAGCACATCGAGTCCAAATATTTTTTTAATCGTTTCAGCATAAGAAATCCGCTCCCATTTTTTTGACAAATCCAAGTTGCGCTCACGGATTTTAAACTCTAGAGTACCAAAGGTTTCTTTCGCCACTTCTTTTATCATTCTCTCGGTAAAATTTATTCCTTCCAGATAATCCATATAGCCGGCATAAAATTCCATATTGGTAAATTCTTGAGTATGTTCCGGGCTGGAACCCTCGTTTCTATATACCCTGCCTATTTCAAATACTCGCGGAAAGCCTGCAGTCAGAAGGCGTTTCTGCCAGAGTTCGCCCACGGAAATTCGCAGATATACGTCGATATCAAAATCATTGTGATGCGTGTGAAAAGGTCTGGCTTCAGCGCCGCCAGTTGTGATTTCAAGCGTCGGGGTTTCTACCTCGAGGAATTTTTCTTTCTTTAAAAAATTTCTGGTAGCATCCCAAAATTTTTCTTTCTTTATGAAAAGTTCTCTTACTTTCGGATCCATCAAGATATCCAAGTATCGTTTGCGGAATCTTTCTTCTACGTCCTGCAGGCCGTGCCATTTCTCGGGTAGCGGCCGGAGGCTTTTAGAAAGCATATGCCAATCTTTCGCTTCAATGGTTTTTTCTCCCCTTCCGGTAGCAAAAAAAGTTCCATACAGTTCCACGAAGTCGCCGATATCCACCACTTCATTCCAAAAATTCAACTTTTCTTCTCCCAAAATATCCTTTTTGAGCAAACCCTGGAAGTGCGCCGTGCCATCGTTTAGGGTTATAAAGACAATGGCTCCTTGTCCCCGGATGGACATAATGCGTCCGGACACCCATTTCATTTTTTTTGATTTTTCAAGTTCGGCGAAAGATTTTAGGGCGTCTTTAAGCGACAGCTCTCTGCTTGACTTGGCTGGATACGGTTCCATGCCTTTCTTTTTTAAAAGTTGTAATTTTTTTATTCGTAAAGCCCGTATTTCATCAATTGAAGACATTGTTCATCCCGCCGTGGCGGTGGTTATGACACTTTTATGATTTTATAATTCACTTTACCATTGGGAGTTTGAAAAGTTATGCTGTCGCCTTTTTTCTTGCCGAAAATCGCTTCGCCAAGGGGAGAACGATTGGAAATTTTCCCTTGCGCCATATCCGCTTCTTCGGAGCCTACTATTTGGTAAGTTTTTTCCTCTTGTTTCTCATTTTTCTTGCCAATTTTTTGCACGACAATTTTTGAACCTACTTCTACAACATCTCCGCCCGCTGGAGAAACAACTTGGGAGGATTGTAAAATTTGTTCTATTCTTTTTATCCTTTCTTCCAATTTGCCTTGATCTTCGCGGGTCTGGTGGTATTCCGCATTCTCTGACAAATCGCCCAGAGATTTGGCATATTCCAAGGCTTCTAAAATTTCTTTCCTTTTTGGACCTTTTAGGTCTTTCAATTCGAGTTCCAATGCTTTCCTTTTTTCTTCTGTTATGTAATCTCCTTTTTTATGCATCTTAATACAAATATTAACTTTTTTTGATTAAAAAGTCTACTTGCTAAAAAATTCTTATGTGATAATCTATAGGCTACATGGCAAAAATAATCATCGAGATAAAAAAGAATCCGAATGAAAACAACGCAAGCGTATTGCGACGTTTTTCCCGTAAAATTCAAGAATCCAATATAATTCAAAAAGTTAAGGGCAGCCGCTACAACAAGAGGCAAGAATCCAAACTTAAAGTAAAAAAGAGCGCGCTCCGACGAATGGTTCGCCGGAGAGAAATAGAAAAACTCCGCAAGTTGGGCAAAATAAAATAAAATGTATGAGAAAATAAAAAACGATATTTTGGGAAAAAAATATTCTCTGTCTATCGCTTTTGTTTTTGCTAAAAAGTCCCAAGAAATAAATAAAAAATACAGGCATAAAAATAGGCCCATGAATGTGCTTTCTTTCGCTTTTTCCAAAAACGATGGAGAAATCATACTGTGCAAGACAGTCATAAGAAAGGAGTTAAAAAAGTTTGGCAGAAATTACAGAGAACTGGAGGGTTTTTTGGTTATCCACGGAATGCTTCATTTGAAAGGAATGACGCATAGTAGTAAGATGGAGAGAGCAGAGCGAAAATATGATAAGAAATATTTCTATCGGAATAGATGTGGGGTCCGCGACGACCAGAGTCATCGTGGGAGAATTCTTCAAGGGAGAAAAAAATCCTAAAATTATTGGCATCGGTGAAGCTCCGACTGGAGGCATGCGGCATGGTTACGTGGTAAATTTTTCTGATGCAATTATTTCGGTAAAAAATGCCGTGACCAGTGCCGAGAGAGGTTCCGGTATTAAGGTCAAGCGCGCGTTTATTTCCATCAGCGGCACAACTCTGCGTTCGGAAATAAATTCCGGTTCGGCAATCATCTCTAAGGCCGACGGTGAAGTAACAACTCTCGACATAAACAAAGCGCTGGAAGAAGCCGAGGACAATCTAAATCTGAATAACAAAAAAGTGGTAAGAGGCTTCCCAATTTCGTATCGTTTGGATGGCAAGGAAATACAGGGCAGACTTCCGGGCATGCGCGGGACAAAACTCGAAGTTAAAAGCCTATTTATTACTTATTCTGCGACCCATCTGGAAGATTTGCTCGAGGTTGTGGCAGAAGCCGGAGTGGAGGCTATCGCTGTCGTTCCCTCACCTCTGGCCGCTTGCGACATCATACTGTCGGATAAACAAAAAATAGTGGGCACGGCATTGGTGAACATAGGATCCGAAACAACTTCAATTGCGGTTTTTGAAAATGGATTATTGACCGCACTGCAGACATTTTCAATAGGCGGGGGAGATATAACTAATGATATTGCCCTGGGATTAAAAATTCCGCTTGAAACAGCGGAGAGTTTCAAACTCGGAAATATTTACGAGGATTACTCAAAGAAAAAATTGGATGAAATTATTGAGGCGCGTCTTTCAGATATTTTTGAATTAATAGAAAATCACTTGAAGAAAATAAAAAGAGCGGAGCTTTTGCCGGCAGGCATTGCCTTCATTGGCGGTGGCGCAAACATAAAAGGATTGGAAGAATTCTCCAAGTCTGCCTTAAAGTTGCCTTCGAGAATCGGAACATGCGAAATTTTCGGAAATACTAAAACAAAACTTCGCGACCCTGCATGGTTTGTCGCCCT
>MFUU01000005.1:36348-36946 GCA_001785805.1 Candidatus Nomurabacteria bacterium RIFCSPLOWO2_01_FULL_39_17 | reverse complement strand
TAATTATTTTAACTAAGAGCGATGTGATTCCTGAGCAAGGGGAGTCCTTGCTCAAATTTATAGATAAAGAAAAAAAGAAATTTGAAAAACTCAATAAGAAGATTTTTATACTTTCTCTCTATGATGACAAAATAATAAAAAAATTCAGAGACGAATTAGCGAAGATTTTAAATAAGACGTAATTGACTTTGTTTTTCATGGTGCTATCTTAATAGTGGGAAGTATGCACATTTGGCATCCACAATACAACGGGGGTTACAATGGATCAGGAACAAAAAGACTACGTGCAATCTGGTGGAGCATCACCGGAGAAGTACGTTGTAGTTACCGTAGTCACCTGGTGGGGGTGGCGAGAGGCCTGTTACAGAGCCATGATATGGGCTGTTGTCTTTGCTGTCTGTTGGTTGGGGTGGTATCTATCGGGGTGAGAGTTCCCCGCTCGGCAAGAACGTTCGTCGTTCCTAGTCGAGCGTTTTTGTTTCTACTTGTCTACCATCTTTTACATATGTCTAAAATAGTAGAATATTTTAAAATATGATATAATGGGATTATATGAAAGGAGCCTTAATTTATAAAATATTAAACTCTTTAGATAATA
>MFUU01000005.1:0-36299 GCA_001785805.1 Candidatus Nomurabacteria bacterium RIFCSPLOWO2_01_FULL_39_17 | reverse complement strand
TTCTAAAAGCTGGATATGGTGCAAGTAGTGGAAAAATAAAACACGAATATTCAAAGTTACAAAATAAAAGAATAGATTTAGAATTAAATGTACAAAAAGTAAATAATTTTAAAAAGGCAGAAACATATAAAGTTTTTAGCATACAAAAAGAATTCAGCGTGAGAAATTAGAACTAGTTCTTGGTTTATATCTCTCGATTCAATAAGAAATGAAGTAGAACGTATTAGTGGTCTAAAAACGGAAAAACCAGGCATAAAGCCTGGCGAGGTAACTTAAATACAAGTATATACAAAAAATTATAACAAGTCAAGCAACTGTGGATAACTAATAATCTATGAAAAATAGCTATTACCCAACGATAGGTTTAGAAATTCATGCAGAGCTCAAAACGAACACGAAGATGTTTTGCGCGTGCAAGAATGACCCGGATGAAGGGCATCCGAATATAAATATCTGCCCCGTCTGTATGGCACACCCGGGAGCCTTGCCGGTTATAAATAAAAAAGCGGTGGAGAATGTGATAAAAGTTGGCTTGGCGCTGAAAGGTAAAATTGCCGACCTTACCGAATTTGACCGCAAGAATTACTTTTATCCCGATATTCCAAAAGGCTATCAGATTTCCCAATATAAATACCCGATAGTTTCTGGTGGGCAATTATTAGGTGTTGATATCACTCGCGTGCATCTAGAAGAAGACACGGGAACTAACAAGCACGACAAAGGCGACTATTCTCTGATTGATTTTAACCGCGCCGGCGTGCCCTTAATGGAGCTGGTAACCGAGCCAGTGATACACAATGCGAAAACAGCAGGAAATTTCGCCCGCGAGTTACAATTACTTCTGCGTTATTTAGATGTTTCGGAAGCTAATATGGAAAAGGGAGAAATGCGTGTGGAAGCGAATATCTCTTTATCTTCCGACAAAAATAAATTTGGCACGAAAGTTGAAGTTAAAAATCTAAACTCTTTCCGCAGTGTAGAGAAAGCTATCGCATATGAAATTAAAAGGATGGAAGAGCTTTATGAAACAGGGAAAGAAAGTGAGATAGTGCAGGAAACACGCGGCTGGGACGAGAGCAAACAGAAAACTTTTTCACAGCGGAAAAAAGAATCAAGCCATGATTACAGATATTTTCCGGAGCCTGATCTCCCGAAAATGAAGCTCCACGAGGCTTTCGATTTAAAGAAGATGAAAAAGGAATTACCAGAATTACCAGAAACAAAAAGAGCGCGATATAAAAAAGATTTTGGAATAAAAGATGAAGACACCGAGGTCTATATTAATGACCCAGTTTTATCTTCGTGGTTTGAAGAAGTAGCAAAGATCTTAGGGGATACAGACTCTATAAAACTTGCTTCGAATTATATAACTTCTGATTATGTTGGCCTCAAAAAAACCAATCCGGAAGTAAAGCTTATTAAACCAGAAAACTTTGCCGAACTAATCAAAATGGCAAAAGGTGGATATATTTCTTCTCGCGCAACAAAAGACATAATGGGTAGAATTGTAATTAATGACGAATCACCAGAGAAAATTGCACAAAAGGAAGGGTTATTACAGCAAAACGACGAGGGTGCATTAAAAGAAGTTATACAGAAAATTATCGATGCTAATCCGAAAGTTGTAGCAGACTATAAGGGCGGTAAAGGACAGGCATTAATGTCTCTTGTCGGGCAAGTGATGAAAGAGACGAAAGGCAGCGCCAACCCAGAAGTTACCAAAAAATTATTAATAAATTTGCTAAAATAACATTATGAAAACATTGCGAGAATGCGTAAAGGAGGCCGAAGAAAACAAGGTGGCCATCGGACATTTCAATATTTCGAATCTTGAAGCATTCCACGCCATCTACAATGCCGCGAAAAAATTAAATGTCCCGGTAATAGTCGGAGTTTCGGAAGGAGAAGAATCTTTCGTAGGCAAAGAAGAAGCGGTGGCATTAGTTCGTTCTATTCGCGAGCGGGATAATTACCCGATATTTTTAAACGCCGATCACCACAGCAATTTCGAAGCGGTTCGGGCTTGCATTGATGCTGGTTTCGATTCTGTGATTTTTGACGGGGCGAAATTAAGTTTTGAAGAAAATGTAAAAATTACGAAAGAGTGTGTGGATTATGCCCGCAGCGTCACAAGAAAAACGAGTAGAGATACAATAGTTGAAGCTGAACTCGGATACATTGGTTCCGGATCAAATATCAAAGATACTATACCCGAAGGCGCTGGAATTTTAACCAAGCCGGAAGAAGCGAAAAAATTTGTTGAGATGACTGGTATAGATATGCTGGCTCCATCGGTAGGCAGTGTTCATGGGTTAATAAAAAGCGGAAAACCGCATATAGATGCCGAACTTGTAAAGGAGATTAGAAAAAAAACTGGAGTTCCATTAGTACTCCACGGAGGCTCTGGATTGCGAGATGTGGATTTTACTAATGCCATAACATCAGGGATTTCAATTGTTCATATAAATACTGAAATACGCATAGCATATGTAGAAGGGTTGAAGAAATCGCTAGCAGACAAGCCCGACGAAGTGGTGCCTTATAAAATTTCTGCGCCCGCCATGAATGCGGTAGAAGAAATGGTGGAGTCCAGACTCAAACTTTTCAACAATATGGAATAATGTTTTCTTTTTTGTATGATTTTATCTATCAAGGAAGAAATAAAGAAAATATTTAAAGGGGAAGTGAAGGATGACGAACAAACACTTCTTCTGTATTCGCGAGATGCGAGTATTTTCGAAGTACGGCCCAAGCTGGTGCTTTTTCCGATAGATACCGAAGATGTGAAAAATATAGTGAAATGGGTTTCAGAGAATAAAGATAAATATAGAGATCCGGAAATAAATCAAGATTGGAAAAATCTTTACATTACCGCCAGATGCGCCGGCACGGATATGTCCGGCGGAGCATTGGGGGAGTCCATAATTTTGGATTTCACCAAGCACATGAATAAATTAATTCGTTTTGATTCTGCCAAAAAGCAGATTACAGTCCAGCCGGGAATGTTCTATAGAGATTTTGAAAAAATAACTTTAGAACAGGAGCTTGTTTTGCCCTGCTATACGGCATCCAAGAGTTTGAATGCGCTCGGCGGAATGTATGGCAATAATTCAGCCGGCGAAAGAACTTTGAAATATGGAACAACCCAAGATTATATTTTAGAAGCAAAAGTCATTTTTGCCGACGGTAATGAACATGCCGTCAAGCCCATTCTTTTGGGTGAAATTTCTGACCAAGAAGAAATTTATAAAAAAGTTTATGAATTAATTAAAAAAAACGAGGAAGAAATAAATCACGCCAAACCGAAAGTGCATAAAAACTCGGCTGGTTATTATATATGGAATGTTATACACAATAATGTATTCGACCTTAATAAATTGTTGGTTGGTTCGCAAGGTACGCTCGGCATAGCCACGGAGATTACTTTTAAACTGGTAAAAAATCCCAAATATTCAAAACTTGTCGCGATTTTTATGAACGACTTAGAGCCTCTGGGTCGCCTAGTGGATGAAATTATCCAATTTAGTCCAGAAACGCTTGAAGCCTATGATGACAAAACTATGAAATTAGCTGTACGGTTTTTTCCCGATTTCCTGAAACATAAAGGACTTATCGGAATGATAAAATTTATGTGGAGTTTTCTGCCTGAATTTTTCATGATGTTCTCTAACGGTTTTCCGAAGCTGATTTTGCTGGCGGAATTTGCGGGAGAAAACAATGAAATTGTGCATAAACAATGCGTTGCGCTAATAAAGAAGATTAAAAACTTCAAATTAAAAGTTCATATTACTAAATCTGAAATAGAGGCAAATAAGTATTGGGATATCAGGAGGGAAAGCTTTGTCTTGCTCCGTAAGCACATAAAAGGCAGGCATACTGCTCCCTTTATAGATGATATAATCGTTCGTCCGGAATTTTTGCCTAAATTCCTTCCCGAACTTAATAAAGTATTGGGGGGATATAATTTAACTTTCACCATTGCCGGACATGCCGGAGACGGAAACTTCCATATTATTCCCTTGATGGATTTTAAAGATCCTAATATTTCTAAAATTATTATGGAACTTTCAGAAAAAGTTTATAATCTCGTCCTGCAATACAAGGGTTCTATAACCGCCGAACACAATGATGGCATTATCCGCACTCCATTCTTAGAAAAAATGTATGGCGAAAAAATTATCAAAATTTTCTCGGAAATTAAGAAAATTTTTGACCCTAAAAATATTTTCAATCTAGGCAAAAAAGTTATAGGTAGCGACGGCAGCGGCACAAAAGAATATATTATTTCGCACATAGCGAATGAACACACTGTAGAGCATAAAGTTTAAATAATCCTGTCCTGCACCAAGCTTAGCTTTGGTTCGGGATTGCTTTTTTTATTTTTTTATATATAATTGGCTGATGTTTTCAATTAAGGCGCAAAAAAGAAGCGGAAAAGAAAGCTTAAAGGTTTTAAGAAAAGGGGGAGAAATCCCAGCTGTTTTTTACGGCACGAAGAAGACTTCTACTCCTATCAGCGTTTCAAACATTGATTTCAAAAAAGTCTGGCATAAAGCAGGGGAATCTTCAACTGTAGAGATAATTATGCCCGAAGGCAACATTGATACTCTAATTCACGAAGTACAGACTGATCCGGTCACCGACGAGCCTATCCATATAGATTTTTTAGCAATAGATATGAACAAAAAAATTCGCGTCAAGATACCGCTTGTATTTGAAGGAATTTCCGAAGCAGTAAAATCTGCTATAGGAACTTTGGTTAAAGTCATGCATGAAGTTGAAATAGAAGCATTACCAAAAGGTCTTCCGCACAATCTGGTTGTTGATATTTCAAAACTTTCTACCCTAACAGACCAAGTTTTTGTTTCTGATATAAAACTGCCAGCTGGAGTTGCTGTGGTCAATAATTTAACAGATGTAGTAGCTTCTATTGTTGAACAAAAAGAAGAAAAAATTGAGGAAGTTGCGCCTGTAGATCTTTCCACGATTGAAGTGGAAAAGAAAGGCAAGAAAGAAGAAGAAGGTATAGAGGGTGTGGAAATACCAGCTCCGAAAGAAACTGCCCACGCAGGCGGGGAAAAAACAGAAAAAAAATAATCACAATTTTCTATGCTATAATAGAAGTTATGACAAGGAAAATAGTCATAACTTTTTTTGTTTTGCCGTTTGTTTTTTTTGCTGTATTTTCAAGCACAACAATCATGAGGGTTTTTGCTGTTGATTGCCTCACATTAACCACTTCCTCTAGCCAGTCAGATAAAGATTATTGCCAAAATGAACTTACTCAAATAGAAACCCAGCTAAATGATTTATTAGCCAAGCAAAAAGAACAACAGAAGCAAACCGGCACGCTTAAAGGCGATGTTGATTACCTAACCAGCCAAATTAACGCTCTGAAAGCGAAAATAAAAGCCAGAACGCTTGTAATTACTCAACTAAAAGTAAATATTGCGGAAAAAGTTAGCAAAATAGAATCGTTATCGGATAAAATAGAGCGCGAACATGTGTCTTTAGCCCAATTGTTGCGCAATACGAACGAATTCGATAATGAAAATGTAATCCATCTTGTTCTTTCTGACGGAAGCATTTCTGATTTTTATAGCGACCTGGAGTCTTATACCTCAATTAATCGGGCTATTAAGGAATCTGTTGATATAATTAACGGAGTTAAGAAAGAAACCGAAATTCAAAAAAAAGACCTTGAAAAAAAGCAAGATGCGGAAACAGATGCCAAAGCAGAGTTGGAAAGCGCCCAGAAAAAAGTTACGCAGTCCGAGGCAGAGAAGAAAAAACTTCTGGCAATTTCTAAAAATAAGGAAATAGAATATCAAAAGTTGGCTACAGAGAAAAAAATCCAAGCGGACAAAATTCGCAGCGCCCTGTTTAGCTTAGCCGGCATTTCAACAAAAATTGAATTCGGCACTGCGCTAGAATATGCAAATGAAATAAAAGACAAGACAGGCGTTGACCCTGCATTTCTGCTTGCCATCATCACTCAAGAAAGCAATCTGGGATCAAATGTCGGGCAATGCTATCTGACAAATATAGATACGGGCGCGGGGGTGAGTAAAAATACGGGAAAGACATTTTCGAATGTAATGCATCCGACGCGCGATGTGCCAATTTTCCTCGATATTACAAACAGTTTGGGGCTTAATGTTTTTCAAACGGTTATTTCTTGTCCAGTAATAGGGATCAAGGGTTATGGAGGCGCAATGGGGCCGGCGCAATTTATCCCTTCAACTTGGAAATTATTTGAAAGTCGTTTGAAAGATATTTTAGGATATGAAGCCAATCCATGGTCTCCCAAAGATGCCTTTATGGCCTCGGGAATGTTTCTAGCCGATCTTGGAGCAGTGGGCACCAGCACCAGCGCGCAAAACAGGGCAGCTTGCAGGTACTACGGCTCCGGGGGCTCTTCTTGTTCATACAGCCGAAGTGTTCAAAAATTAAAAACCTCCATTCAAGCCAATATCGATTTGCTTTAGAATGAAAATTGTGGTAGGGTATTTTTACTGTGAAAAAAGATATACATCCCAAATATAATTTAAAGACCAAAGCCACCTGTGCCTGCGGAGCGGTTTTTGAAGTTGGCTCAACAATAGGAGAAATCAAAATAGAAATTTGCAGCCAGTGCCATCCTTTTTATACGGGAAATGAAAAAATAATAGATACTGCCGGACGCGTAGAACGCTTCAACAAGCGCCGAGCCGCCAGCACTATCAAAACTAAAGCAAAAAAGTAATGGATTGGCAAGAGTGGAAAAAAAGTCAAACAAACGTAAAAACGGAAGAATTTCCGAATGAAATTGTGCTGGAAGTCCGAGCGGGTGCAGGAGGCGATGAAGCCTCACTTTTTGCCTGGGAACTTGCGCATATGTATGAAAAATTTGCCGAAATGCAAAAATGGGAATGGAAAACAAATTATGAATCAAAAAGCGACCTCAGCGGTTACAAAGAAGCAAGTTTTGAAATTAAAGGTAAAGATGTCTATAAAAAAATGCGTTATGAAACTGGAGTGCACCGGGTGCAGAGAATACCAGCGACAGAAAAAAATGGCCGAGTGCATACCTCTACCGCATCGGTAGCGGTGCTTCCAATCAAAAAAAAAGTAAATTTTGTAATTAACCCCGCTGACTTGGAAATGGAATATTCCCGTTCCGGAGGGAAAGGCGGGCAGAATGTGAACAAAGTGGAAACAGCCGTGCGCCTTATTCACAAGACGACAGGCATTGATGTGCGTTCTAGCAATGAGCGAAGCCAGCTTGCGAACCGCGAGAAGGCGATGATAATTTTAACCGCTAAGCTAGAGCAGTTAAAAGAAGAGGAGGAGACGAAAAAGTATGCGAATAAACGTAAAGACCAAATAGGCACCGGAGATAGGTCAGAGAAAATCCGTACTTATAATTTTCCACAAGACCGTGTGACTGACCACCGCATAAAGAAATCTTGGCATAATTTGTCCAAAATAATGGAGGGAGGTATAAAAGATATCATCGCTGATATTGAATCCGGAACAATGGGAGATGAAAAAGACGAATAAAAATATTTCTATTAAATAATATGAATTTTCTACAATTAATTGCTTTCTATTTCACGTGTGTTATGATATATGAGTAGTTTCTCAACTAGCGAATAGAGTTTCTACACTCCGACCCAGGTCGGAGAATTAGTAAGTAGTTTTTACCCGATTTTTAAAAACGGGAGAAAGTAAAGTTATGGCTACAAAGCTATATGTAGGGGGACTCCCTTACAGCACGCAAGAGGATGCTCTTAAGGAGCTCTTCGCACAAGCTGGATCAGTTGTATCCGCTGTGATTATTATGGACAAGATGTCTGGTCGTTCAAAAGGTTTTGGATTCGTAGAAATGTCTAGCGACGAGGAAGCGCAAAAAGCTATCTCAATGTTAAACGATCAAGAATTCGAAGGACGCAAACTTACTGTCAACGAAGCTCGCCCTATGGAAGCTCGCCCACCCAGAACAGGTGGAGGAGGCGGATATGGTGGTGGCAATGGCGGTTACGGCGGTGGCAATCGTGGCGGACGCCGAGAGTACTAATTTTAATTTTTACACTCAAAAACAATTACCCCGTCGCTCATGAGCGACAGGGTTTTTGTTTGATAAGCATAAATTTTTTTGTTATAGTCTTCAGGTAGGTTTTGAGCGTGTAGTTGTTGGTAATGTACCAGAGTCCCATTAAATGGTTGTACGCGTTTAAAACCACATAATATTGAGCGTGTAGTTCAGTGGTAGAACGCTGTCCTGATAAGACAGAGGTCGATGGTCCGATTCCATCCACGCTCACTTTTTCAACATTGCACCGCCTATATTTTTACTTTATAATACTAGAAAGGCTTAAAGCCTTTTATTTTTGTGAGTAAAATTGACAACAATCAAAACAAGGGTATTTGGTGGAAACCGGCAGTAGAACTGTTTAGCCAAGTTTCGACCTGGATTGTAGTGCCGATAATACTGGCTCTTATTGTAGGCAAGGGGCTTGACCAACACTATGGAACCAAGCCGCTGATATTCCTGATATTGGCCGGCGCCGGTTTCCTTTTTTCATTAATCGGCATTGTGCGTGTTATAAGAAAGTATATTGAAGAATTGAAAAAGATAGAAGAAGAAAAAAATTTAAATAAAAAATAATGGAACAACAAGAAATTTTAACAACAGGAATAGAGAATGAAGAAATAAGCCATGAAATAACTCTTTTTGCCGAACCAATTTCCTATTATAAAAATTTTCCTATCACCAACTCTCTTTTGACTAGTGGATTTGCCGTATTGATAATTATTTTTTTATCCGTGATGCTTAAGCGAAAACTTGGCGAAATCCCCGGGAAATTGCAAAATATTTTCGAAATGATAGTGGAGGGCGCGCTATCGCTCTGCGACCAGGTGACTAACAACCGGGCACTTTCAATGAAAGTTTTTCCCATTGCCATCTCGGTTTTCTTTTTTATTCTGATAAACAATTGGCTGGGGCTTCTCCCCATAGGCGGGCTTGGCCTGTTGGAAAAAGGAAAAGAAGGGCTTGCTTTTGTTCCTTTTTTGCGTGGCGGTACGGCAGACATTAACACCACCATAGCGCTGGCAATCATGGCGGTTGTGGGAGCTAATATTTTCGGCATTTTTTCAATTGGCATATGGAAAACTTTCAATAAATATGTTAATCTGAAAGCGCTTGGGGAAATATTTACAAAGGTACGAAAAGAGCCAACTATCATTATAATAGCCCCAATAACGTTCTTTGTCGGATTAATAGAAATTATCGGAGAGTTCGCCAAAGTTGCCTCATTGTCATTTCGTCTTTTCGGCAATGTTTTTGCCGGGGAAGTACTGCTGGTTTCAATGGCAGCTCTGGTGGCCTACATTATTCCGATACCCTTTCTTTTTCTTGAAATATTGATAGGACTTATTCAAGCATTAATATTTGGAATGTTGCTGGTTGTTTATTTCACCATAGGGGCCAGCGACCACGAAGAGCGCGAAGAAACACACAAAGAGTCGATTATTATTAACCATAACACCGCGTAAGCGGAAAAAATATATGGAATTAGATACTATCGCAAAAGCAATCGCTATCGGTTTAGGCGCCATAGGTCCGGGTCTGGGTATAGGAATGATTGGCGCCAAAGCCATGGAGGCCATTGGCCGCAATCCTGAGTCAGCGAATAAGGTTCTTGTGCCGATGCTTTTAGCATGTGCCTTTGCGGAAGCGATCGCTATTTATGCGCTTGTCATTGCCTTTTCGATTTAAAAATTTTAAATAGCTTCTTTCAAAAAGCACGCATAATTTTGAACTCAAAATTTGCTCTGCTCGTCAATCAAGAAAATAATAATCGGATTACCTCTTTTATTTTCTAATCTCCTGCGCAAGGCTTTTCTTAAGAACTATTTTAAATTTTAAAAGAATAAATCATGGAATCAATTATTTCCACATTTCACATAGATTGGAAAATCATCGTTGCACAGATGGTGAATTTTGCTGTCGTTTTTATTGTCTTATACATTTACGCTCTGAAACCGCTTAGTAAATTAATGAAAGAGAGAGCGGAAAAAATAAAAAGAGGGATTGACGATGCCAAGACCAACGCTGATGTCCTGAATAAGTCTCGCCAAGAACACGAAGATACTATAACCAAAGCTCGAACCGAAGCAAATATTGTTTTTCAAAAAGGAGTCAAAGAAGCTGAAAATAAAAAAAACGAGATGTTAGAGAAAACAAAAATTGAAGTTGGATTAATGGTTGAAGCAGGCAAGAAAAATCTGGAAGCCGAAAAAATAAAGATGGTGACAGAAGCCAGAAACGAAATTGTTTCCTTGGCGATACAAGCCACAGAAAAGCTACTTAGCGCCAGGGTTGAAAAGCATTTTGATAATAAAGCGGTAAAAGAGTTAAATAACTTATAATTATGGCCAATATTTCAAACATTGACATAGCGCGAGCCATCTATCTAGCCTGCAAAGATAATATTGGCAACAAACCTTCTTTTTTAAAAGACGTTGTTAAATTTTTGGCTCGTAGAAGATTTTTATACAGAGCAAAAGACATATTGTTAAATTTAGAAAAGATAATTCATGAAGAGAGCGGGACAATTGTGGCGAAAGTTAAAAGCGCTAGAATTTTATCAGAAGAGACGAAAAGAGAAATCACGCATTCATTAAAAAAACTTTATTCCGCGCATAAAGTGCTATATAAAAAGAGCATGGATGAAAATTTATTGGGGGGAATGAGAATAGAAGTGAATGATGAAATTATTGATTTAACGGTTAAAAATAAAGTTAAGAAATTACAAGAATATCTAACAAGAAAAGTATGAGCAACAGCACTATTGTAGAAAATTTAAGAAAAGAGATAGACAGTTTTTCCTCGCAAGTAAGGGCGGAGAAGGTCGGCCATGTGGTGGAAGTTTTCGACGGAATTGCGAAAGTTTCCGGACTTTCGGACGTGAAGTCGTCTGAAATGGTCATTTTT
The DNA here is from genome assembly GCA_001785805.1 of Candidatus Nomurabacteria bacterium RIFCSPLOWO2_01_FULL_39_17. Taxonomy (GTDB): domain Bacteria; phylum Patescibacteriota; class Minisyncoccia; order Phycocordibacterales; family UBA9973; genus UBA9973. Next base: position 25,318 of record MFUU01000005.1, on the reverse strand, counting down.
CCGAATGGCGAAACGGGGGTTGCTCTCAATTTAGAAGAAGATACGGTGGGAGCAGTTATTCTTGATGATTTTTCCAAAATAAAAGAAGGTGATGAAGTAAAAGCTACCGGAAAAATTCTTGAAATACCGGTTTCCGACAATCTTATGGGGCGAGTAATAAACTCGCTTGGTGTTCCTGTTGATGGCAAAGGCGCAATTAAAGCCGGAAAAGACGGTATGCAAACATATCCAATAGAAAAAGTTGCTCCGGGGGTTATTACCCGTCTTGGCGTATCCGAACCGGTTTCTACCGGCATTAAGGTTATTGACGCAACTATTCCCATTGGCCGCGGACAGCGCGAACTTATTATTGGCGATCGTCAGACTGGTAAAACCGCCATTGCCATTGACACGATTCTCAACCAAAAAGGTCAAAATCTGATTTGTATCTATGTATCAATTGGCCAAAAAGATTCCAAGCTTCGCAAATTGCAAACTCGCTTAGAAAAAGGCGGAGCCATGGCTTACACCGTTATTGTTTCGGCTGGAGCGTCTCTGCCGGCGCCGCTTTTATATATTGCTCCTTATGCCGGGGTAGCTATCGCAGAATATTTTATGGACCAGGGCAAAGACGTGCTTATTATTTATGACGACCTTTCCAAGCATGCCATTGCCTACCGTGAAATTTCCCTGCTTCTTCGCCGTCCGCCGGGTCGTGAAGCGTTCCCGGGAGATGTTTTTTACTTGCACTCTCGACTACTGGAACGCGCTTGCCGTCGCAATAAAGAACATGGCGGCGGTTCCATTACCGCCTTGCCGATTATTGAAACACAGGCGGGAGATATAACTGCCTATATTCCGACTAACGTTATTTCCATTACCGACGGACAAATTTTTCTTGAAACCGATTTATTTTATAAAGGTATTCGCCCAGCAGTGAATGTTGGGTCTTCGGTATCTCGCGTTGGTTCTTACGCCCAGATTAAGGCAATGAAAAAAGTGGCGGGAACTCTCAAGCTTGACCTAGCTCAATACCGAGAGCTTGAAGCCTTCGCGCAGTTCGGCTCTGACCTTGATGAATCTACCAAAAAACAGCTAGAACGCGGTAAAAGAGCGGTAGAAATATTGAAACAGCCGCAATACGCTCCGGTTGTCGCAGAACGCCAAGTAACGGTGCTCTATGCGCTTACTAAGGGGTATATGGATGATGTGCCGGTAGATAAGATAAAAGAATTTGAAGAAGGTCTTCTAAATTATGCCGAGAATAATGCGAAGAAATTTTATAAAGAAATTATTGAAACAAAAATGTGGAGCGAAGCCGGCGAAGCCGAACTTAAAAAAACGATAGAAGATTTCAAAGGTGGTTTTAAATAAAAGGACTGTCCTTAAGAGAATTTCCCCAAGGACAGTCCTTGAAATAATATGGCAAACAGTAAAGCGATAAAAAATCGAATAAAGAGCGTGAAAAGCACAAAGAAGATTACCAAAGCGATGGAATTGGTGGCAGCTTCAAAGATGAAGCGCGCAATATCTTCCACTCTTGCTTCGCGCCTATATGCCGAATACTCTTGGGAAGTTTTAACTTCAATTGCAAAAAATGTTGAAGAAATTACCCATCCGCTTTTTATTGAAAGAGAGAAGAAAGATGCTAAACAAAATGTCTTGCTTATTTTAATTACATCCAATCGCGGACTTTGCGGAGCATATAATTCACAAATAATTAAGAAAGTTCTTACTCTACTGAAAACTGGAGACAAAGATACCAATATTGATATTATTGCGATTGGCAAAAAAGGAGACATGATGATGCGGCGCTTGGGTAAAAAAATCATTGCAAGCTTTGTGGAAATTCCAGACAATATTTCTCTTGTCGACATTATTCCGATATCCAAGCTTGCTATTGATGAATATAGTTCTGGGGCTTATGATAAAGTATTGATGGCCTATACGGATTTTGTTTCAATTCTCTCACAGAAGCCGAATATAAAACAAATTATTCCAATTTCTAAAAGCGGTTTGAAAGATTTAATAACAAATTTGGCTAATATAACGCATGAACAGGGCGTTGAAACAGCAGGCAAAAAGATTAATTATTTATTAGAGGGGGAAAAAGATATTTTGATCGGGTCTTTGGCAGAAAAATTGACCCGGATGCAAATATATCAGATGTTTCTTGAATCCAATGCTTCCGAACAGTCAAACAGAATGATAGCAATGAAGAATGCCAATGAAGCCGCTGGGGAAATGGTAGACGATCTGACACTAATGTTTAATAAAGCCCGCCAGGCCGGTATTACCAGAGAAATTTCAGAAATAAGCGCAGGGATGGTGTCCTTAAATTAAAAGTTGCTAAATTTATAAAGTTATAAAGTAATTTTAAAGAGATTATGAAAACAACGGGTACAATAAAAAGAATAATCGGGCCGGTCGTGGATGTCGTATTTGAAGGTGAACTTCCAAGTATTTATAGCGCGCTTACGATTAAGCGCGGAAATAATATACTGGTTCTTGAAGTGGAGCAGCACATCGGAGGAAATACTATTCGCTCCGTAGCCATGGACTCCACGGACGGTCTTTCTCGCGGAATGGAGGTTCTCAATACTGGCGCTCCAATTTCTGTACCTGTTGGCAAAGAAACCCTCGGAAGAATATTCAATGTTCTCGGCGTCCCGATTGATAATGGCAAAAAAGTGTCCGGCGCAACTTCTCCCATTCACCGCCAAGCTCCGGAATTCGTTGCGCAATCTACCAAAGTAGAAATTCTTGAAACCGGTATTAAAGTTATTGATCTTATTTGTCCTGTGTTGAAAGGCGGCAAAGTAGGACTTTTCGGCGGCGCTGGCGTAGGTAAAACTGTTGTTATTCAAGAATTAATTCACAACATTGCTTCGAAACACGGCGGGTATTCTGTTTTTGCCGGTGTTGGAGAACGAACTCGTGAAGGAAATGATCTGTATCACGAAATGAAAGATTCCAAAGTGCTTGATAAAGTAGCAATGGTCTTCGGCCAAATGAATGAACCGCCGGGCGCGCGTTTGCGTGTGGCGCTATCCGGACTCACTATGGCAGAGCATTTTCGCGACAAAGAAAATAAGGACGTGCTATTTTTCATCGATAACATCTTTCGCTTTACCCAAGCCGGTTCTGAAGTTTCGGCTTTACTTGGGCGTATTCCTTCCGCGGTGGGATATCAGCCGACTCTGGCGACAGAAATGGGAATATTGCAAGAGCGAATTACCTCTACTGATAAGGGTTCAGTAACCTCGGTACAGGCGGTGTATGTTCCGGCTGACGACCTCACCGACCCAGCGCCAGCTACGACATTCTCACACTTGGACTCAACCGTTGTCTTAAACCGCTCGCTCTCCGAAATAGGTATTTATCCAGCGGTTGACCCGCTTGATTCGTCTTCCACTATTCTTGATCCGAATATTGTAGGTGAAGATCACTATTATGTTGCTCGCGAAGTCCAGAGAGTGCTGCAACGCTATAAAGACTTACAAGATATTATTGCAATATTGGGTATGGAAGAATTGTCGGAAGCCGATAAAGAGCTTGTTTCCCGCGCCCGTAAAATTCAGAAATTTCTTTCACAGCCGTTTTTCGTAGCGGAGCAATTTACCGGCACCAAGGGTCAATATGTGCCGCTTACTGAAACTATCAGGTCATTCAAGGAAATTCTAAAAGGCAAACATGACGATAAACCCGAAGGTGAGTTTTATATGAAAGGTGCTTTATAATTTGCTTAGCACTTTTTATAAGGCACGCATAAAATTTTGCTAAATTTTTGCTCAAGACTCAGCCCGTCGGCTTCCGTAGTCCTTCTAAAAAATCTAAGCAAATATTAAAAACATGAATAAACAAATTAAATTAAAAATAATTACGCCCGAAAGACTTATTTTAGAAGAGTTGGTGAATCAAGTTAGTTTGCCGACTACGAATGGCGAGATAACTGTTTTGCCGGACCATGTTCCCCTTATTACCGGACTTGCTTCGGGCGACATCGTAGCTGTGTCGGACGGGGAGCCAATGCCTATGGCTGTCGTTGGGGGATTTATTGAAGTGAAAAAAGATGAAGAAGGGCATACGCTTGTTGCTGTTCTGGCCGATTTTGCCGAACATGTGTCTGAACTTTCTGATGAAAAAATTGAAAAAGCGAAAGTGGAAGCAGAGAAATTAAGAAAGCAGATGGAGAATAAAGAACTTGTTGACTTTGAGCATTTTGAAACAGAACTTGAACGCTCAATCACGCGCATCAAGATTGCAGACAAGTGGCGCACGAGAAAATATAGGAAATAATTTTTGCAAAAAATTTTAGTAATAACCATGGCAAAACTTTACATTGTGGCGACACCCATAGGCAATCTTGGAGACATTACTCTTCGAGCTGTTGAGACGTTGAAGAATGTTGATTTGATACTTTGCGAAGATACGCGCGAAACAAAAAAGATTTTAAATAAATATAATATTAATAAGCCAACAATGAGCTATCACGCCCAGAGTAAACTGGCAAAAGTTGATAAGATTTTTGAACTTTTAAGGGAAGGGAAGGATTTAGCGCTTGTGTCGGATGCCGGCACACCCGGAATTTCTGACCCTGGAGCGATGCTAGTTTCTCAGATAAAAAACAATCTACGCTATAGCGTAGATGTAATTCCGATACCAGGACCTACCGCGCTAATTGCCGCGCTTTCCGCTTCCGGACTTCCAACCCATGAGTTTACTTTTCTTGGCTTTCTGCCACACAAGAAGGGCAGGGAAACTTTATTTAAAGAAATTGCCGAATCAAAGAGAACAATGGTATTTTACGAATCTCCTCACCGTATTTTAAAAACACTGGAATCACTTACAAAATTTTGCCCGCATAAAAAAGTTTGCATTGCACGCGAGATAACAAAAATTTATGAAGAATTTAAAATTGATACTCCCGCCGAGCTTCTAAAATATTTAACCCAAAATCCCGTAAAACAAAAAGGGGAATTTACGGTGTTGGTGGCTTAAAGATATGCTTAACTTCTTTTCTACACCACAACGCAATACTACCAGGTGGTATAGATTCAAGGAATAAAGCTAAAGTAGCGGATAAGATTGCGATATCCCGCACCGTTATTTCATTAATACCACTAACTAAAAGAATCGTAATCATATGCATAGCTCCGAACAGTGCTGCGAGCCACACCAGCGTATCGAGTAGCAAAAGAGCACCCAATATTATATTGAATATGGCTGTTGTGATGACTATTTGATAAACGGATAATGGCACTATTTTCAATACCCACGGATTTACAAATCCTCCCCAAGCATTGGGTTCTCTGAAAATTAATATTCCAATCCACAGGAAGGTTATAGCGGTGCCGACTCTTAAAACGTTGTATGCTGATTTTCTCATATTAAACTGTTTTATTAAATAATATAATAATCTCCATAAACCAGATAGTAAATGCGCTCATCAGGCACCAGAAACACCAGTTTTTCAATACACGCCATTGCAAATAGGTAAAAATAACCGAAGCGATAGAAGCCATAGCCACTAAAATTTCTAAAGCACTGTCAAAGAACTTCGCAGGACCAACTCCAACAACAAGCAGAGACGCGATAAAAGCAATAGTTATATAGGCTAAAAGTCCCAATACGTCATTAGGAACGAGGAAAAACTTACTGTATTTACTGGTTAATACAACTTCACAACCTCCGCCAATGGGGCAGATGGGGCTTTGGGCGGTTATTCTCTTTTTTATCAGATAAACGGTTTCACTTATGCCGATTGAAGCTAAGGTGAAAAGCAGGGCAAGCGGTGTCATAGGGAAAAATTATAGCATATTTATAACAAGTCTTCCGGATCTACATTTACAGAAAACGCGGGTGGCAAAGAAAGAAGTTTTGATAATAAATTCTGGTCAAGACTCCCGCCCACAGAGAATTCGGGCAACGACCATTTTTTTATATCCATTTTTATTAATGCGTTTACAGAATATTGGCCCTTGTTTTTTGATATGAAACTGCTGAAAATCTCCAGATTATATTCTTTAAATATCTTTTCTAAATTTTGTCTGGCAGTTTTTATCGTATCTTTATTTCCTAAAAATATAATTTTAATAAAACGCTTAAATGGCGGATAATCCAAATTTTTTCTATCTTCCAATTCTTCCCGCACAAAAGGAAGTAAATTTTCTTTGGTTATTGCGAGAATGGCAGAATCTTCTTTGTTTTTTGTTTGAATGACAATATTCTCTTTGCTTTTAGAAATAATAGAAAGCAGTATTTGAATGATTTTTTCTCCAATTTTAAAATTTGGTATGCTCCAAAGCGAATCGAAGGAAGCGATTACCGAGAGCGGAACTTTTTCTTTGAGATAAAAGAAAGCCATTTCGGTGCCTATGAGAATTGACCCGGGAGCATTTTCAAACTCTTTCGTGATTTTTTTCGCTTCCTTAGAACCTTTTACTGATTCTTTGTCTAGCTTGAAAATTTTAACTTTTGGAAAACTTGATAACTCCTTTTTTATTTCCTCATATACCGTGTCCGTGCCGATACCCAAGGGCATTAAATTCCAGCTTCCGCAGTTGGCGCACACTGTTTCCGGATTAAGTTCTTTTTTACATCTATTACAGACGAACATTTTCTTTTTGCCATCGCGAGACAAATATAGCACTACCGGAGAGAGGCACTGCTCGCAGTTGACAGTGTTATTGCAATCTCCGCATATTGTATATGTCGCCAGTCCTTTTCTTAATGAAAATATAAAAACATTTTTTTTGTTTTTTATGGCGTATTTTATTTTTTCAATACTAGCGCCTAACAATACTTTGAATTTTTCTCCCGCAGCACGGGTAGAATCTCTGCCCAAAACTTCTATTTTCCCGCCGAAATTAACTCTATAAGACGGCATATATATCACGCCAAAACCGTCCCTATCTTTTCTCTCTATTGTCTCAAGGCGCAGAAGAGTGTCAGCTAGTATAAATTTGGCATTTATTTTTGAAGCAAAAACTTCAGCAAAAAGGCGTAAATCTATATATGGTTTGCCTATTATTTTATAAGCATTTGCGCTCTCATGTTCTAAAATAATAACTCCTATATTCATGCGTGGAATAGAAAGAAACGGAGCAGTTCCTAGTATCAGTATCGGGTGAGGATTCTCGATTATTTTTTTAAAGTTTTCCGATATTTTTTTATCTGTTAATCCTCCGTGCATGGTAAAAATAAAGTTTTCGATTCCCTTGCCGAGCACTTCTTTGAAGTTTTCAATATCAAATTCGGTGGGTAGTATCATGAAAACTGATTTTTTTTCAGCGAAATACCCGCGAATCATTGTTTTATAGGAAGAGATGCGATCTTCTAACGGCATTTGCAGGAACAGCTTCTCGATTTTAATATTTTTCGTGTTATTTATTACCGGAGTGTTTTCTGTAGAAATTTTCGCAATTTTATCATATCTTTCGCGCAAAGAAGACGGAAGTAAAGATGTGGCGGAATTATTTACCCTTCCGGCAAAATATTTATTAATTTCGAATATCGATTCAAGATATTCATTTCTCCAAATAGAACTTTCTTTCACTTCTATTATCTTCTTTAGATTGAATTGCAAGTTTTTTATATCTCCCTTGCTGTCACTTACATCCTCTGTCGCCACCACTAAACCCAGTATTTTTTTATTGCGTAAAGAAATGCTAACAACACTCCCATTTTTTATTTCTTTCGAGGTAAAATAGGTTAAATTTTCCCTAAAAACGCCCTTAGCGAGCGGAATCACTGTCACAATTTTCATATTTTCATTTCGACAAGCGAGGAGCGCATGAACGAGTAATCTCGTTCATGGCGTCCGAGTCGCCGTCGAACTATAAAGTTAATACTTTCTATTCTAACATAAGTTATGATATATTTAGCTTTATGAGTCCCGTTAGAAGTTCTTCTAACGGAATTCGTTTATAAACATAATAGGTTGATTTAAGTATAATTAACTTCCAACGAGATGAGCATATTTTCGAGGAAATTAGGCATAGATTTGGGTACAGCCAATACTCTGGTATTTCTACCCGGCAAGGGCATAGTTTTGAACGAACCCTCAGTGGTCGCCGTTTCGGAACAAGACAATAAAATCCTAGCTATCGGTTTCGAAGCTAAAGATATGATTGGAAAAACACCTGAATCCATTATCACTTATTGTCCGATGAAGGATGGAGTAATCGCGGATTACCGTGTGACCGAAGCAATGCTTAAATATTTTATAAATAAAGCGATGGGACGCTTTAATTTTTTCAAACCGGATGTGATGGTTTCCGTTCCCGCGGGAGTCACTTCCACTGAACGCCGGGCTGTTATTGAAGCCGCTATTCGTGCTGGCGCGAAGAATGCATATGTAGTGAAGGAGCCGATACTGGCCGCGATTGGCGCTGGTATTCCTATTTATGAATCGAGAGGGTATATGGTAGTCGATATCGGTGGAGGCACCACTGACGTGGCCGTCATCTCTCTCGGAGGTATTGTATCTTCAACTTCAGTCAAATGCGCTGGAAATAAAATCGATCAAGCTATTGCCGACTACATCAAAAAAACTTTCAATCTGGCGATAGGCGACAGAACCGCCGAAGAAGTAAAAATAAAAATTGGAGCGGCAGTAAACCTTGAAGAAGAATTAAAAGTAACCATCAAGGGCAGGGATTTCATCCAGGGGTTGCCGAGGTCTGCGCAAGTGAGCACCAATGAAATAGTGAAAGCTATTGATGCGGAATTAAAGCAGATTATTAAAGCCATAAAAGACGTGTTGCAAGAAACTCCGCCCGAGCTGGCATCCGATATTATGGATTACGGCATTATTATGACTGGCGGTTCTTCTTTGCTTCGTAATTTTACTGACTTGGTTTATAGAAAAACAGGAGTGAAAGCGATTCTCGCCGAAGATCCGCTTTTCTGTGTGGTCAAGGGTACAGGTATGGCTTTAGAGCATTTGAATGTTTACAAAAAGACAGTTCTAAGTAAAAAGTGATAAATTAGGCGCTAGGCTCTAGGAAACTAGCTAAAGCCTAAAGCCTAAAGCCTAAAGCCTAAAATGCTATCCCAACATTTAGATAAAGATAACTTGCATCACGCGTACCTTATAGAGGGTAAGCGAGAAGAAATTTTACCCGACATTTTTTCTTTTATGGAAGTTTTAAATATAGCCACCTCTGCTAATCCTGATTTTTGTGAAATACAAATTGATAATTTTAAAATAGAAGAAGCATTGAATTTGCGTTCAATGGCGGATGAGAAAAGTTTCACCATTGGTAAAAAGATATTTATTGTTTCCGCGCACCGTTTTTCTCTTGATGCAGAACACGCGTTGCTTAAAATGTTCGAAGAACCGATAGAAAATACGCATTTTTTTATAATTGTGCCGGACGCCAACGCTCTTCTTAAAACCCTGGTTTCTAGATTTTATTTAATAAAGCCCGGAAGCGGTTTAAGTAATGAAATAAAAGAAGCAGAAAAATTTATTAAAATGTCTCCACGAGACAGAATTGATTTCATTAAAGAGTTGCTTATTGAACCGGAGCTTGAAGACGAAGAAGGGAATGAAATGGTCGCCACGGACTCTATCCGAGCAAAAGCTTCCAGATTTCTAAATGCAGTTGAGACTGTTCTGCACAAAAGATATATGTCAAAGAGTATGTCAAAGAGTCTCTTTGACATTAGATATTTTGAGCAAATTTTTAAGGTTCGCGAATTTCTCCGTCAGCCAGGGAGTTCCACTAAGAGCCTAATGGAATCTGTAGCATTGGTAATGCCAGAGAAAATATAATGAGTATGATATAATGACGGGATGCAATACAACTTTTCAAATTTTAAAACAGGATTGAAAAAGGTGACAGAATTCTTAGGCAAAGAGTACAGCCAGCTTAATATTGGCCGTGCTTCGCCCTTGGTGTTAGATGGCATTACTATCGAATCTTATGGCTCTTATGTATCTTTAAACACGGTAGCTTCTATTTCTATCGAAGATCCGAAGACCTTGCGCATCGCGCCATGGGATAAAAGTCTCGTGAAAAATATTGAGAAAGCAATTATAGCCGAGAATTTAGGACTCTCGGTTGCTACCGACGATACAGGCATAAGAGTTATTTTTCCCCAACTTACAACAGAGACAAGGCAAAATTTGGTGAAAGTTTTGAAAGAAAAGTTAGAAGAAGCGAGGATAGCTGTCCGTAAAGAACGAGAGAATATTTGGAATGAAGTTCAGACACAAGAGAAATCGGGTAAAATGACCGAAGACGAGAAATTTCGTGCCAAAGAAGAACTTCAGAAAATCATTGATGATACGAATAAAAATCTAGAAACAAGTTTCGAAAAGAAAGAGCGTGAGGTAATGGGGTAGAATTATGTCTATAATTATTTTTATTGTCATACTCCTAGTGCTAGTTCTGGTCCATGAGTTTGGGCATTTTTTTACTGCGAAGAAGTTTGGAATCAGAGTTGACGAATTCGGTTTTGGTTTTCCGCCAAAATTATTTAGCATAAAAAGAGGGGAGACAGAATATTCTTTCAATGCACTTCCCTTCGGCGGATTCGTAAAAATCTTTGGAGAGAATCCTGATGACCCGCCTAGACTCGCACTAGGCGAGGCTGGTGAGAATATAACTGATCCTGATGAAGATAGGAAATTTTTTCATAAAGCAAAATGGAAACAGGCGATTATTCTTTTCGCTGGAGTATTTGCGAATTTTCTTTTAGCTTGGTTTTTGTTTTCTATTGGTTTTATGTCCGGATTACCGACGTCAATCAGTAACGAAATAAAAAATTATTCGGTAAAAGATGTTCATCTGGTGGTTATCTCTGTCTTGCCAGACTCTCCAGCGGCGCTAGCTGGACTCAAATCCGGAGATAAAATAATTTATATAGAGAAGGACGGTCAAGCTACAGATTACATCAGCCCAGCCACTGTACAATCTATGGTAGCTCCAGGGGACAAAATAGAGATAGGTTATATTCGTGGTAAAGACCCTACTTACAATATGATAGAAATCACCCCTAAGGATGAAAACGGCAAGTTTATGATTGGCATCTCTATGGATCAGATAGGAACGGCGAAATTGCCTGTTTTACTGGCTTTTCGAGAGGGTTTATCTCTTACCACATCTATCACCAAAGGCACGGTTGTAGGGCTTTATACGCTTATAAAAGAGGCCCTAATGGGCAAAGGAAGCCTTAATGCTGTTACTGGACCTGTCGGCATGGTGGGTATAGTTGGAGATGCTTATCAATTCGGTTTTGTTTATCTGTTGTCTTTTTCAGCGCTTATTTCAATAAATCTCGCAATTATTAACTTACTGCCATTTCCCGCGCTTGACGGTGGAAGACTTTTCTTTTTACTAATTGAAAAGATAAAAGGTTCGCGGATGAATCCTAAAATTGCTAATACTGTCAATGCTATCGGTTTTGGAATTTTGATTTTATTAATGATCACTGTTACATTTCACGATGTAATAAAACTGTTTTAAGTAAACATGAAAAGTGAAATGAGAAAATGTCAGAATTGTAAAAATGATTTCACCATAGAACCAGACGATTTTGGATTTTACGAGAAGATAAAAGTTCCTCCTCCGACCTTTTGCCCGGAATGCCGCTATATCAGACGACTTTTAGATAGAAATGAATATAATTTTTACAAGAGGAAATGTAATGCTACAGGAAAATCAATAATTTCTATTTATCGACCAGGGTTGTTATTTCCCGTATACGAACAGGAATACTGGAAATCTGACGCATTTGATGCTAGGCAATATGGACGTGACTTTGATTTTAATCGACCATTTTTTGAACAGTATGAAAAACTACGACAAGTTGTACCTCATTTAGCATTAGTAAATTCACGAAGCGAAAACAGCGAATACACAAACCAATCTCAGGATAACAAAGAGTGCTACATGCTTGTTACTAGTGGTTCAAACGAAAAATGCATGTATGGAAGTTGGTGCCAAAATAGTCATTTTTGCGGAGATTGTTATATGGCTTTTAAAAGCGAATTTTGTTATGAATCTGTAAACATTGCTAGGTGTTCTAAGTGCATATGGTGTCAAGATTGTTCTGATTCTGTCCAACTAAAATTTTGTATTGATTGTCGGGGATGTTTAGATTGTTTTGGGTGTATTGGACTTCGTGAAAAACAGTATCATTGGTTTAATAAGGCACTTACAAAAAAGGAATATGATGAAAAATTAAAACAATTTGTTTTTGATCGAAAATCTATAAAGGAATCAATGGAAAAACTTATGAAATTTCGTATAACTATTCCTGTAAAATATTACCATGGTTCGCAAATCCCAAATTCGACTGGTGATTATATAGAAAATTGTAAGCTGGCACGTTATGCATTTAATTGTAAAGAAAATAAAGATACTGCATATATGCAAGATGCATGGTTACAAACAGAAGATTGCTTAGATTGTACAGAAATAATAATAGGACAATTATCATACGAAGTTCAGGGAGTTGATACGCCCCATAGGTCTATATTTATTAGAAGTTGCTTTAATAGCATAACCGATTCATGTTATTGCGATATGTGTTTTGGGGTAAATGAATGCTTTGGTTGTTTTGGTCTTAAAAAAAATCAATATTGTATATTAAACAAACAATATACTAGAGAAGCGTATTTTGAGTTAAAGAAAAAGATTATTGAATATATGCAAAATACAAAAGAATGGGGCGAATATTTTCCCAGTCACGTATCACCATTTACATACAATGAATCTATGGCGCAAGACTACTTTCCAATAACAAAAAAAGAAGCTCTTAAAAAGGGCTATGCTTGGTATGATCGTCCAACTCGTGATTACAAAGTAAGTCTTTTGACTAAGGATTTACCAAGGACACCCAGTGATATAAGGGAAAATATTACAGAAGAAACAATTCAATGTTCTTCACAAAACTCTTCTTATGGAAAAGAAAAATATTCTTTATGCACGACTGCTTTTAAAATTACTCCTTTAGAACTTTCTTTATATAAAATTCTAAACTTACCCATACCAGAAAAATGTTTCCCTTGTCGCAGGCAGGATAGATTTAAATTACGTAACCCGCGTAAATTATGGCATAGGGCTTGCATGTGTGAAAAGCAAGGACATTTTCACAAAGATGGAAAATGCGAAGAGGAATTTAAAACCTCGTATGCCCCAGACCGACCCGAAATAGTGTACTGCGAACAGTGTTATCAACAAGAAGTATATTAAATGTTATCAAATTTTAACAGCTGTCCAAAAGTGATAATATAAAAATTATGCAGAAAACAAAACTTATACATAAAGTGCGGGCAGTGAAAAATAAGAAAGAACTTGTAAATATTGTAAAAGCGCAAAAAATTAGCGAGAAAGTACTACGATATATTGTAGTAAATTTAAAGACCGGAGTTTCTGAAATTCAAATTGCCAACCAGATTAAGAAAATGTTTGTGAAGTACGGCGCGCCGATTTTATCTTTCCCGCCGATTGTTTCTTTCGGCAAAAATACTGCCAATATTCATCACGAGCCAGGAAAAACTAAGCTCAAAAAAGGAGATATAATTATGTTTGATTTCGGCTGTACGGTAAATCATTATTGTTCGGATATGACTCGTACATTCTTCTGGGGGCAACCCTCAAAAAAGCAAAAGAAGGTTTACTTAGCAGTTCTGGAAGCTCAAAACCGCGCAATTAAAAAATTACAGAAAGGAGAAAGAAGAGCAAAGATTATAGATTATACCGCCCGAAGATTTTTGGGTAAAAAATTTAGGAATAATTTTAAGCACGGTTTGGGTCATGGGGTAGGCACGGTTATACACGAATGGCCTAATTTTAAGCCTAAGAGCAAAGATATTTTGCCAACAGGTTGTGTAATGACTGTTGAGCCTGGAATATATTTGAAAGGTTTCGGCGGTGTACGGATAGAAGATATGGTTTTAATTACCAAGAATGGATGTAAGAATCTGACAAATGTACCCAAAGATTTAAAGAGTGCGATTTTAAAATAATTGGGGTATACTCTTGAAATGGCAAAAAAGAAACTGAAAATCGGGGTTTTGTTCGGCGGTAAATCGGCTGAACATGAAGTGTCTCTTCAGTCTGCGAAAAATGTTATTGAAATGCTCGACAAGAAAAAATATGATGTCATATCCATTGGGATTGATAAAAGCGGTAGATGGTTACTAAACAGTACTTCTAATTATTTATTAAATAGTGATAATGTAAAGTTTGTAAAATTAAATAAATCGAATAAAGAAGTTGTCCTTCATGCAGACAACAAAGGTAAATTAGTATCTGTGAATGACGAAAAATCCGGCAGTAAAATAGATGTAATTATTCCTATGCTTCACGGACCCTTTGGGGAAGATGGGAGTGTGCAAGGTTTGCTTAAACTTGCTGGTATACCTTTCGTCGGTGCTGGGGTGCTCGGTTCTGCTGTTAGTATGGATAAAGATGTGATGAAAAGATTGCTTCGAGATACCGGCGTTTCTGTTGGTAAATTTTTTGTTTTAAATATGGGAGAAAATTTAAGTTTTAAAGAAACTAAAAAACGTCTCGGAATGCCTGTTTTTATCAAACCCGCCAATTTAGGTTCTTCTGTTGGAATAAGCAAGGTAAAAAATGAAAAAGAATATAAAAAAGCCCTAAAAGAAGCTTTTAAGTACGACAGCAAAATCATTGTTGAAGAATTTATTGACGGACGTGAACTTGCTATTGCGGTACTCGGCAACGAAAGTCCACAAGCGTCTATTCCATGTGAAATTATAACTGACCGTGAATTTTATGACTATGAGGCAAAATATAGTAATGAACATGGTGCTCTTATTGATATACCGGCAAAGATATCTAAGACTTTAAGTAAAAAAGCTCGTAAAATCGCAGTTGATTCTTATAAAGTTCTTGCTTGTGAGGGAATGGCTCGTGTTGATTTGTTTCTTCAGAAAAAAAATAATAAATTTGTTGTCTGTGAAATTAATACAATTCCGGGTTTTACTAGTCATAGCATGTATCCAAAACTTTGGGAGGCAAGTGGTATACCGTTAACCAAGCTTTTAGATAAGTTAATTGATCTTGCTCTGGAGCGATTTGAAAAAGAAAAGAAATTAAAAACCTCGGTGAAATAAGAGGGCTTGCCCCGCATTGGTGTGGGTTGCTTTTAGGGCCATTTTATATTAGTATTTAGCCTATGTCACAAGATAGACTTATAAAACTTGCTTGCGGAACCTGCAAGCGCATAAATTACTGGTCCAGCAAGAACAAAAAACTCGTTACTAAAAAAATCGAGCTTAAAAAATTCTGCAAATGGTGCCGCAAACAAACCAAGCATAAAGAAATCAAGAAGTAATTTCTTAATTTTAGCTTATTTGCTATACTTAAAGGCGGCCGTTGGTCGTTTTTTAATGTTTAATACTTATTTGGGCGATTAGTTAAGTGGCATAACTTCGGTCTCCAAAACCGATGTCGGGGGTTCGATTCCCTCATCGCCCGCTATGGGATATTTTTTATCTGTGCAATCTTTGCCTTTTATCAAAAAATGGTGGATAAAAAAACATAATAAATAAATGCCTCAACTTTTTGATATAACAAATATAATCACTACCTACGGACAACTCGGCATATTTATTATAATATTTTTAGAATCTGGAATTTTTTTTCCATTACCGGGCGACAGTTTGATTTTTACCGCTGGGCTTCTGGCGCCGATACTCAATTTTAATATCATATTTCTTACTTTGCTTGTTTTTGTCGCGGCATATGGAGGAGGAATAGTGGGGTATTATATAGGCATTAAACTGGAACATCTTAAGCGTTACGCTTTCTTTAGAAAAATTTTTAAGCAAGAATACATCAATGAAGCACATAATTTCTTAGAGAAACACGGCTTATCGGCGATGATATTGTCCCGTTTCGTACCCGTCGTCCGGACATTTTTACCAATAGTGGCGGGTATCACTCATATGGAATACTTTAGCTTTATCCGCTACAGTTTCTTGGGCGCATTTATCTGGTCTACCTCTTTCGTTCTAAGTGGATACTATTTAGGTAGAATCTTTCCGCAAATTCATGATTATCTTATTTATGTAATTCTGCTAGTAATTTTTCTATCAATCTTACCCGGTATTGTTCATTATTTCAGAAGAAAAAAGATTTTATAAAACTTTTTCGTGAACATATTTCTCTATTTTTTTATATTTAGTGGGAGAGAACCATTTAATTTTTTTATCGCGCTTAAACCAGGTGTTTTGACGTTTAGCGTATTTCAAAGTTCCCATGATTACACTTTCTTTTGTGGGCTTCCAGTATTCGAAACCGAATTCTTTTAGCCTTCTATTTGACACACCAGACTGCTTTAATTTTTTAATTTCGTTCAATAACCCCTTTTTAAACATTTTAACGACCCTTTTCTCTATATTTTTCCTTAAATCTTTTTCATTTACGCGAATTCCTATTTTAACGAAGTTATATTTAGGTTTGGTTTTGGTGATTTTAGGAACTTTGCCTAAATATTTCGCTATCTCAATCGCTCTGATTAATCGCACTTTATTATTTTTATTTATATCTTTCACGCGCCTTTTATCTATCTTTTGTAAGTAGGCATATAATGCTATCGCTGACTGTGTGTACAGTTTCTTACGAAGTTTATTATTTGGAGGAACCCTAGGTAGTACTATTCCTTCCGTCACCGCATCAATATAAAAACCTGTGCCTCCGCAAATTATCGGCACTTTATTCCTCTTCAATATCTCCGCTATAGCGTAGATTGCTTTATGTTGATATTCTGCAACAGTGAATTTATATTTTGGACTCGCCACATTAATTAAATGATGCGGAATCCCACTCATTTCTTTTTTACTTATCTTGCCAGTACCGATATCAAGACCCTTGTATATCTGCCTCGAATCAGCCGAGACCACTTCGCCACCTAATTTTTTAGCAAGTTTTATGGCCAGCGCGCTTTTTCCCGTAGCAGTCTGACCCATTATTACTATAACTTTTTGCATTTTAGCCTTGAGTAGTTTTTACGAAGATCTAGTACTTCTTATTTTCGCTCCGATGCTATTAAATCTTTTAACGATATCCTCATATCCGCGATTTATCATGTATACATTACGCAATACTGATTTGCCATTCGCTGCAAACATGGCAAGCATTATAACCACGGATGGGCGGAGTGCAGGCGGGCAGACGACTTGCGCAGGCTTAAATTCTGTCGGTCCTTGTATAAAAACTCTATGTGGATCGGCTAAAAGCACATTTCCGCCCAAACGGTTCAATTCCGTAAGGTATATAGCGCGATTTTCATATACCCAATCATGAATGAGGGTTTGACCTTTGGCCTTAGCTGCGATAAGTCCAAAAAAGGGGAGATTATCCATATTGATTCCCGGATATGGCCGCGCTTCAATTTTATCTTCAAGGGCTTTTAACTTCGAAGGCAAGATTAAAAGGTCAACTAGTTTCGTCTTTCTGTTTTTTGATTTATAATTCTTTAGAATTTTATACTTGAGACCCATCTTTCGTAATTTATATAATTCGAGTTCGAGAAATTCTATCGGGCATTTTTTTACCGTAAGTTTTGAATCAGTGGCTACAGCGGAAGTAATCCACATCATTGATTCTATCGGGTCTTCGCTGTTGTAGTATTCAATATTTTTATTTATTTCTTTCACCCCATGAATTGAAATAGTAGTAGTGCCGTTGCCCTCAACTCTTACGCCTAATTTCTCTAAAAAGAAGCATATTTCTTGCACCATATAATTCGGGCTGGCAAATTTTAGAGTGGTTTTCCCGGGTATTAATGCTGCTGCGGTTAAAAGATTCTCACAGGCTGTGTCGCCGGACTCATACATTACTATTTCAGCTGGTCTTATGTGCTGGCTATTAAATTGATAGTTTTGATTGGTTACTTTTACTTTTACGCCCAATTCTTCCAGGCCGTATATATGCGCGCTCACTGTTCTTTTACCGAGTTTGCATCCCTGGGCATGAGGAAGAGAAAATCTTTTTAAATAATGTATTAACGGTCCGGCGAACATTATAATACTTCTGGTTTTTATTGCGGCTTCGCTGTCAAGATTTCCTATCTTGAATTTTTTCGGCGGAGTTATTACTAGGCTTTGTTTTCCTGTCCACTTTATTTTCACTCCGATACTTTCTAAAACTTCAATCATTCTATATACCTCTTCAATATGGGAAATACCATGTAAGGTAGTTTTACCTCTGTTTAAAAGTGATGCGCACAGAAGACCTACCGAACCGTTCTTGGAAGTGTTGGTGGAAATAGAGCCGGAGAGTTTTCTACCGCCTTCTATCTCGAAATTATAATTGTCATTTCCTTTTTTCATAATTCTTAATTGTGCCGGAGGAGAGAATTGAACTCTCACCCCTTGCGAGACACGATTTTGAGTCGTGCGCGTCTACCAATTTCGCCACTCCGGCGACTAAAAAATACACTAAATTCAATCTTACTTGAGTTTGTCTTAAAAATCAATTACAATTTAATAATGTCTAATTTATATTCCAATTCAATCTTTTGGATTGATACCGACAAAATTAAGCCAAATCCCCTCCAGCCAAGACGAGAGTTTGACAAAGCTCGCCTGCAAGATTTAGCTGACTCCATAAAGCAGTATGGCGTACTCCAACCCCTTACGGTTTCTCGAATAGAAATAGAAAAAGAAGGCGGGGGGCTCGTAACCGAGTATGAATTAATCGCCGGAGAACGCAGATTGCGGGCCGCGAAGTTAGCGGGAGTTTCGCAAGTGCCAGTTATAATCCGTACGGGCGACACTGCAATGATGAAACTCGAACTTTCTATTATTGAAAACCTGCAAAGAGAAGACTTGAACGCTGTGGACCGGGCAAGAGCTTTTTTAAGATTAACTACTGAATTTAAATTTACCCATAATGAAATAGCGAAAAAGATGGGCCGAAGCAGGGAATATGTTTCAAATTCTTTGCGTATTTTATCTCTGCCGGAAGAAATTCTTCAAGCATTATCGGGGGGTAAAATCACCGAAGGACACACCAGACCGATATTAATGTTGGCCGATCATCCGCAAGAACAACTGGTTTTGTTTAAAGAAATTCTTTATAAAAAAATAACTGTGCGGGAAGCGGAAAAGCTGGCAAGGAAAATAGCCTATGACAGGGTCCGCAAGAAAGAATTTATGCCCGATCCGGAAATAACAGAACTTGAAGAAGAATTTCAGGAAAAGTTGGGTACTCGCGTGCATATAGATCGTAAAGAATTGGGCGGGCAGATTAAAATTGATTTTTTTTCCACGGAAGACTTGCGGGAAATTTTAGATTTAATCGGCAAACAGGGGATTGAAAAAAAGTCAGACGAGATGCTGGAAAAACACATCGCGAAAAATAATGAGGGTGGATTAGCGGAAGTTCCGATAGATGACAGAACGAAAGATGAAGTTGTCGAAGACGACGCCAAACTTTACGACATTTCTAACTTCAGCGTTTAAGACTGCCCGAAAGATTTAAGCCTGGAAAGTAAACTGTGTTTTTCCAAATACACCCTAATGTGCTTTTTGGCAGTATTGGTTTTTGTGTTTTCTAGCCATTTACTGGAAGGATGAGAATTTTGCTTGTCTATAATCTGCACGATATCTCCATTTTTTAATTCTGAAATAATCTGAACCATTTTGCCATTTACTTTTGCGGCAAAGATATGGTCGCCAAGATCTGAATGTACTGAGTAAGCGAAGTCTATGGGAGTTGACCCTTCTGGCAGATCAATCACGTCGCCCTTGGGTGTGAACACGAAAATTCTGTCGTTAAAGAAATCCATTTTTAAATGTTCGATAAATTTCTCGGGTTCGGCGGGGATATAATTCAAGTCTTTTAATTCTTCAATCCATTTTAGAGTAGATTTGTTATTATGGCCTTTTTTATGTTTTTCTTTATAGGCAAAATGCGCTGCAACGCCATAAGTAGCCTCAATATGCATTTCCTGCGTTCTTATTTGAATTTCGACAATTCCACCCGAACCGCTGAAAATAGTGGTGTGGATAGATTGATAGCCGTTAGGCTTGGGTAAAGCAATGTAATCTTTAATTCGCCCGGGCAATGGATTCCAGATTGAATGCACGATACCCAGCACTCGATAGCACTCTTCCACGGTATCCACCATCACCCGAAGCGCCATAATATCGTGGATTTTTTCCAGATCCATATTGTATTTTAAAAGTTTTTTATAGAGGCTATATTTATGCTTTACTCGGTAATCAATCCCAGTATACTTTACTTTATTTTTCTTCAGTTCTTTTTCCAATTCTTCGCGAACTTCTGTGAGATTTTTTTTGTATAAACCTCTTTTTTCCTCTATAATTTCCTCAATTTGTTTATATTCTTTCGGATAAGCGTAAGGAAAAGCCGCGTCTTCTAATTGTCCCTTGAGTTTTCCCATACCGAGACGATTGGCAAGCGGCGCGTAAACCTCGATGGATTCAATGGCGATTCTGCGCCTTTTATCCTCGCGCAAAAATTGCAAAGTTTGCAAATTGTGCAGCCGGTCGGCAAACTTTATGAGAACTACTCGTATGTCCTGCGCCATAGCGACAAAAAACTTACGCAAACTCTCAACGTGTCTTTCATGTCCGCGATATTTTAAAGTTCCAAGCTTGGTGACACCCTTCACTAAAAACAGTATATCTTCACCGAATTCTTTCGCTAATTGTTCTTCTGTGGTTCCGGTGTCTTCTAATACATCATGAAGCAATCCCGCTACTATGGTTTTGGTGTCCATTTCGAGCTTGGCTAATATTTTAGAAGTTTCGAAGACGTGATCAAAGTATGGTTTTCCGTTTAGTCTTTTTTGCCCTTGGTGCGCCTTTTCTGCAAATTCATAAGCTTTAGTAATAAGATCTTCGTCTTTTTTGGTAGCTCCGCCTGGAATTAACTCTAATATTTCCTTGATACTGACCATGTTCTTATTATCTATAGAATAAAAGAGAATTGCAAGAAATATTTTGAGTGTTTCTCATTCTATCTTTTTTATTTTATGGGGATTGTGGTTTATACAAGCTTTATTTGAACAGCGTTCGGGAATGGTTTTTGTGCCTTGCATCATCAAGCTTCCGCACTCCTTACACACAGCTCCGGTTGGTTTCGCTTTAATTGTAAACTTACATTTAGGATAATTAGAGCAAGAATAGAATATCCCGAAGCGTCCGTGTCTTTCACTGATATCGCCGGTCTTGCATTCGGGACAAATTACTCCGGTTCTTTTTTTTGCTTCGTTGGCTTCGTCGTTCTTTACGAATTTGCATTTGGGATAACGTGAACATGAAATAAATGTTCCAGAGCCGTCCCGGCGTTCTCGTACTATTAATTTTCCCCCGCCAGATTTTATTTTCTTGTCCCCGCATTCTGGACATTTCTCGCCAGTTTCTTTCGGACCCTGTAATTCTGTGCCATCTAACATCAATGCACCGTCACACTCTGGATATTTAGAACAAGAATAAAATTTTCCCGCGCGAGAGAGTTTAACAATCATTTTTACTCCGCATTTTGGACACTTCATGTTATTCGGCGCATCTCCCATATTGGTAATTTTCTCCAATTTATCTTTTGATTTAACATCTTTTAAAAATGGTCCGTAGAAATCTTTTAAGGTTTTCTCGTATTCGCGTTCACCCGCGGCAATCTGGTCCAATTCGTCTTCCATTTCCGCTGTAAATGTATCTGAAATATAATTGGCAAAATATTTTTCCAAGAAATCAGATACAACTTCGCCGACATCGGTAGGGTATAGTGTTTTATTTTCTTTCCTGACATATTCGCGCTCTTCCAGGGTTTTCATAATAGACGCATAAGTGGAGGGCCTGCCGATACCCCTGCTTTCGAGTTCTTTCACCAATCCTGCCTCGGAATATCGACTGGGCGGTTCAGTGAACTTTTCTTCGTTAGTTAAATCAAGCAAGGATAATTTGTCTCCTACACTGCATTTCGGCAGTTCGACATCGTCTCCACGCGCATCAGTATCTACCTTCAGCCATCCCGGGAAAAGCAAACGTGAACCATTGGCGGAGAATGGGGGCAAGTCTTTATGACCTTCAATTACTGCTGTAATTTTTGTTTTTAGAAGCTTGGCATCGGTCATCTGTGAAGATATAGTGCGTTCCCAGATTAATCTATACAGCCTGTCTTGATCGTTATTTCCAATAATCATTTTATCTATATGCGTGGGGCGGATTGCTTCATGCGCTTCCTGGGCATTTTTTGATTTAGTTTTATAAATTCTAGCTTCGGCATATTCCGGTCCATATTTATTTTTCACAAATGAAATTATCTGGGCTTGAGCGTTGGCAGACAGATTTGTGCTATCGGTGCGCATATATGTGATGTGTCCGACTTCATAAAGCCTCTGCGCTATTTGCATAGTGCGAGAAGGAGAGTATCCCAAGCGAGAGCTGGCTGTCTGTTGGAGGGTAGAAGTGGTAAAAAGCGCGCGGGGAGAGCGTCTCTGTTCGAATTCTTTCACTTCATCTACGAGCCAGGTGCTGGTTTTGCCGACAGTTATTATTTTTTGAACTAATTTCTCATCCCTCGGTTCTTCTATACACTCTAAAGTAATCTTTTCATTACTTTTTGTTTCAAATAATCCAAAAACCCTCCAATATTTTTCCGGCATGAAAGCTCGTATTTCTCGTTCGCGTTCCATTATTATGCGTAATGCCGGGGACTGAACACGGCCAGCTGAGAGTCCATAACGAACTTTTTTCCAAATAAGTCCGGAGAGGTCATAACCTACCAGCCTGTCTAGTACTCGACGGGCTTCTTGGGCTTTGCGCAAATTAGTATCAATTTTTCGCGGATGTCCCAGTCCTTCTTTTACCGCTTCTTTGGTAATCTCATAAAAAACTATTCTTTGGATGGGTGCTGTTACTTTTTTACCTGCCCCGTAGGAAGCTTGCTTTCCTTTGGGATTTTCATTTAAAATTTGCTCTATATGCCAAGCGATGGCTTCTCCCTCGCGGTCGGGGTCAGTCGCCAAAAGTACTGAATCTGCTTTTTCTGCGAGTCCTCGCAATTCGTGCACCACTTTTTCTTTGCCCCTAGAAATTTCATAATGCGGGATAAAGCCGGATTCTATATCTATTGCCTTTATATTTGATTTCGGCAAATCGCGCACATGTCCAACAGAAGCGCGCACGGTGTACGCGCCTTCAAGATATTTTTCAATAGTTTTCGCTTTTGATGGCGATTCAACGATTAACAGTTTCATAATTTAATACAGGCTTTAGGCACTGGGCTCTAGAAAAAAATAAAATTAACTAAAGCCTAATGCCTAGTTTCCTAGTGCCTAGTTCCAAGTATTACACGAAATATATTTTTTTTGCAAATTTCATATTTTAGGTTAATTTAATTTCTCCCATTTCTTCCTTAATTATTTCTTTGATTTCCATTACCGATAAAACCGCGTTCGCAGTAGGAATCGGCAGTTTCATCGCGCGAATTAAGTCATCTCTTCCGAGTGGTTCGCGGAGTAAGTTTATCACTATTTTTTCTTCTGAAGACAGATCTTTAAATAATTTTGTCTGCTTGTCTTCATCTTTTTTGGGTTCAAAACCAAGCGCTTCTAGTACATCTTCTGAAGATGTGACTGGCGTAGCGCCTAGACGAAGCAGTTTATTGGTGCCCTTAGAGTTTGGAGAGAAAATAGATCCAGGCACTGTCAATAAATCACGATTATATTCTGTGGTAAGCCGGGCGGTAATCAGAGTTCCTGATTTTTCTTCGGCTTCTATTATTAGTGTTGCTTTGGAAATACCTGCCATTAGCCTGTTGCGTCTGCCGAAGCTCCATAATGTTGCCTTAAAATCTGGCTTAAATTCCGATATTAAACATCCGCCATTTTCTAAAATCTCTTCCGCTAATTTTACATTCGTTTTTGGATACATTGCCTCTTTAGACAATCCGGAACCCGGAAATACTATGATTTTCAAACCTACTGCGAGCGCCCTCTTGTGGGCTATAGCGTCTATGCCCATAGCCAGTCCTGAAACTATCACTATTGGATAGCCTTTTAGTCCAGTTATTATCTTCTCGCAAGCTTCCCGCCCGTAGGAAGTAAATCTGCGTGAGCCCACAACACACAAATAAATCAAATCTTCCGAGGGCAGGTCGCCCATCACCCAGAGTTCTTTTGGTGGTTGTGGAATTTCCATTAATGCTTTTGGGAATTTTGATTTTGGTAATTTTTTTATTTGCATGAAAAGCAAAGGATAATATTTTTGTCGGTACGGATTTTTTGAAACTTAAAAAATCCTGAAGTTTTCGCTCCGGCGAGCTCAAAACCCCTTAAAAATATTATTCTTCACTTTTCATTATAACAATGTTTGTGTATAATGGAAGTATGTTGGACATAAAATTCATTCGTGAAAACAAAGATATCGTGCAAGCCGGCGCGAAGAAGAAATGCGTGGAAATAGATATTGGGAAGCTGATAATGCTTGACGATGAACGATTAAAAGTTCTAAAAGAAATAGAAGATCTGCGGGCCGAGGTGAATAAGGTTTCAAATGACATAGTCCGCGATCAAGATCCAGCGCATAGAATCCAATTGATTGAGGAAATGCGCGTCGTGAAGGAAGACATCAAGTCAAAAGAAGAAAAACTCAAAGGAATAATGGATGAATGGCAGAAGGTGATGCTTTTGGTGCCGAATATTCCCGATATGTCTGTACCAGAAGGAAACTCTGACCAAGAAAATAAGGAAATAAAAATTTGGGGAGACAAACCGACCTTTTCTTTCGAACCCAAAGATCATATTGAAATAATGACTACTCTCAAGATGGCTGATTTTGAAAGGGGAACAAAAGTACATGGTTTTAGGGGATACTTTTTAACCGGAGAGGGAGCAAAATTATCTTTTGCTATTTGGAATTATGCAATAGATTTTTTCGGAGCTAGAGGCTTTTCTTTGATTGTTCCGCCTATTGTGGATCGCAAAGAATCATTTTTGGGAACTGGATTTTTGCCACAGGGCGAGGAAGACTTATATAAAACACAAGATGGAGATTATCTCGCGGGCACATCAGAAGTGCCCTTGATGGGACTTCACGGGGGAGAAATATTAGATAAAAATTCTCTACCGATTCGGTACTTAGGATTTTCTCCGTGCTTTAGACGCGAGGCAGGAAGTCATGGTAAAGATATAAAAGGCCTTATCCGAGTGCATGAATTCTTTAAGGTAGAACAGGTGATTTTATGTGAAGCTAGCCATGAAATTTCTGTAAAAATGCATGAGGAGATAAATAGAAATACCGAGGAATTTATAGAATCTTTGGGAATTCCTTATCATACCGTTATAAACTGTGGCGGAGATTTGGGGCTTGGCCAAG
>MFUU01000004.1 GCA_001785805.1 Candidatus Nomurabacteria bacterium RIFCSPLOWO2_01_FULL_39_17 | reverse complement strand
TAATTTTTCCCAAAAACTTATGGAGTCAAACAAAAGTTTTTCTTACTCGATAAGTGGAAAGAAAATCAACCTTTCAATAGCCGACTTGGTATCCGGTGCGACTTTCCTGCTTATGGGCATCTTCATCTTATATCTCGCACAAACAAATCAATTGGCGATGGGTGGAGGAGAATTCCAAACAAAAATTAACATCTATCTCAACCAACTTGTCCAAACAATAAGCGGTTGGCTTAAATAAAAAATAAATCAAAATTATGGAAAATGAAATAAAAAAAGGAAAAAGTTTTTCGTTAATGATAAACATTATTATTGTAGGAGTTTTAGTTATTGGAGCATTTGTCTACACGATACGACTGTCTAAGAGCCCACAAGCGGAAATTTTGTGGCATCCAGCATGGTTAGACTCGCAAAACGAAATTTCTCCAAAAAACGGAATAGAATTACCAGCGCGGTGGGGAAATCTCGGAGTACAAATGACAGAAGCGGGAGTGATTGATAAAGAAAAGTTTGCAGGCCTTTATATGCAAAGAAGTGGATTATCTGAAGCAGATAAAAAATTATTGACTGACAACAATAATGGGAATCTTGTAATTACACCAGAAAATTCTGGAGTAATGTTAAACATGCTCTGGGCGCTTGGATTAGGAAATAAAAACCTCATTCTTGAGAATGGCCCGATGATGGACCCTAGATATGGCGGAGCGGGAAATTTTGCATCTACCGGTGGCTGGACACTAGCACAAGGTGATGCGATGACTCATTACAGCATGCATTCGTTCATAACACTTACGGCAGAACAACAAGCATTGGTTGAAAAAGTTGCTAAGAATATCTATCGGCCATGTTGTAACAATTCCACTTATTTCCCTGACTGTAATCATGGTATGGCAATGCTGGGATTACTGGAACTTATGGCTTCACAAGGAATAACTGAGGCAGATATGTATAAAGTGGCGCTCTCAGTTAATTCCTTTTGGTTCCCTGATACATATGAAACTGTAAAGATATATATGAAAAATAAAGGTGTGGAATGGAAAGATGTCAATCCGCAAGAAATTCTCGGAATCAATTATTCTAGCATATCGGGTTATCAGAAAATGTTATCGCAAATGGCGCCCCAACAGCCAAAAGGAGGAGCAAGTTGTGGAACTTAAAAATTTAATTAATAAATATTATGAAAACAGATCATAAAATAATTGTAGGAGTTATGTTGCTGACAGTGGTTATTATAGTAGGTGGTGTATGGTTATCTGATAAAAAAGGAAGTCAAAATCGCAAGAGACTCAGTAAAACAATGATGGGAGAAAAAATGCCTGATTTGGGCGCAATGCATGTTGTTCGTGGTAAACCGCATCCGGCGTACAACTCAAATCCTCCGACCTCTGGACCGCACTGGGCCGGTGTAGCAGGACCCGGCATAAAAGATGAGCCTATTCCAGATGAACTTGTGCTTCACAGTATGGAACATGGCGCGGCGGTCGTATGGTATAAGGAAGGATTGGAACAAAATGAAATAGATAAAATCAAGGAGGCATTTGTGAATTCTAGTGGGAAAAAGATTATGTTACCGCGCAAGGACTTAGATGTTCCGGTCGCACTAACTTCATGGAATTATCTTCTCAAACTTGAAACAGTCGATGAAGTGGCAATTAGGGGATTCATCGAAACAAATAATGATAGAGCGCCTGAAAAAGCGCCGATATAATTTTAAGAAATCTATTTATTAATTTAATTAAAAATATATGAACTACTTATTTTTGATTCTACTTGCCGCCTGCGTGCTTCTTCACATCTTTATGATGTCTAAAGGACATAAAAAGCATCAGAATGATGAAGATGAACATAAAGACAATAAGCATAGTGGTTGTTGCCACTAACATGCAAAGTAAAAACATAAAAAAATCAATTCTATATGGAATTTTTGGAAGTTCTATCTTGCTTGCGGTTTACTTTACTATACTTACATTGGTATCAGGCTGGATTTTCGCGCAAGAGCAGTTTGTAAGTTATTGGTATTTTGTTATAAGTTTGGCTGTAGGTTTCGGAATCCAAATAGCGCTGTACCAATATATTAAGACCTTGGTGCATGGCGGACAGGGCATGGGTAAGGTGGTCGGCTTATCCGGAACCACTTCTACCACTGCCATGATTTCTTGTTGTACCCATTATTTGGTGAATCTAGTACCCATCCTTGGAGTAACCGGGCTGGCTACATTTGTTGCCCAGTATCAGGTTAAGATTTTTTGGGTTGGTCTTGCTTTCAACTTATTTGGTATTATATTTATCGGTAATAAAATTATAAAGTTTAAGAAACAGCTGTGACAAAAATAATAATAAGAATTTTGTCGGTGGTCGTGTTTGTTGTAGGAATTTTTGTTCTTTATTTTAGTGGTCCCGCAAAACAAGTGGTACCAGTTGTTGATAAGGCAGAAAAACAGACAAACAATTTCCAGCAATGGGAAACGAAGACCGATGAGCAGGCAAGTGTTACCGTCGTGATCACGCCACTTGATCTGTCACCGCAATCCGCAGTGTGGAAATTCGACATTGGTATGAATACGCATTCGGTCGAGCTGGATCAAGATATGACTGAGGTTGCCGTGCTTGTTGATGATCAAGGTAAAGAATACAGACCACTTAATTGGGATGGACCTATCGGAGGACATCACCGAGAAGGCGTGTTAATATTTAATCAAATAACACCTATTCCTAAATCTGTTGAATTAAAAATCTCTGACGTAGGTAGTGTTATAAGAAGTTTTATTTGGCAATTTAAATAAAATAAGTTGCGGGGCCCAATTTTTTATGATAAATTGTATGTTTAATGTTAACAACATACACATTTCACGTTTCCGGCACTCATTGCGCAGCGTGTAGAATCTTGATTGAAGATATATTGAAAGAGCAGGATTTTGTTAAAAGTGCCAAAGTTGATTTAAAGAAAGAAATTGTTCAAATTGAAACCGATAGTGGGAAAGACCAAGGAGAGTTGGCACAAGTTTTGAACGAAAAGATAAAACAAAATGGCTATATTCTATCAGTTGAAAAGAAAATTCAGGAAAATACACAAGACAATGTTATCTGGCACGCCATACCTATCGGTCTTGTATTTCTGATTTTATTTTTTTTATTACAAAAATCGGGAATTCTTAATTTTAGCATTGGTGGCAAAACAACGCCTACGACAAGCTTTATTATCGGGCTTATAGCTTCTGTTTCGAGTTGTTTAGTTGTTGTCGGAGGGCTAATATTGTCGCTTTCAGCTAAAATTGCAGAAGACGACAGGGAACTAAATAAAAAACCGTTTTTTCTTTTCCACCTGGGTAGATTATTGGGTTTTGCTTTCCTTGGGGGTATTCTAGGATTAATCGGCGGAGCAATAGGAATAAATTTTGTATTTTCTGCGATACTTGGAATTATCGCTTCACTTATTATGATTTTACTCGGCATCAATTTGCTTGGAATTTTAAAGAAAAATACACTTACATTACCAAGCCATATATTTTCTTTTTTTAGAAAAGTGGAACATACCACCCTAGCTCCAATCGTTGTCGGAGTTGGAACGTTCTTCTTACCCTGCGGATTTACCCAATCTATGCAGGTTGTGGCTCTTTCTAGCGAGTCATTTACATCAGGATTTCTCACTATGTTTGCTTTTGCCCTAGGAACTCTGCCGGTACTTGCTTTCCTTTCTTTTGGATCAATTTCTTTCGCTCACTCCAAATATGCTCCACTTTTCTTTAAATCGGCTGGAGTTATTGTATTGGGTCTTGGAGTATTTGCGCTCCTGGCAGGACTTGCTGGGTTGGGTATCATAGATCCATTATTTAATATTTAATTTCGATATAATCTCGGGATGAACAAAACAGCTTCAATTATCATCACACTTGGTCTCATCGCTGCTATCGGAGTTATTTTCATGGGCGGTTCAAACGATGAAGCCACAAGAAATAATGTTGGAATAAAGAACGGAATACAATATGTGACCATCAATGCGGGCGGAGGATATTATCCCAACCTTTCCAGCGCCCAGGCGGGGATACCCACGAAACTTATTGTAAAGACCAGAGGGGTTTATGATTGTTCCTCAGCCCTCTTTATTCCTTCCATTAATTATCAAAACATTTTACCCCAGACGGGAGATACGGAAATTGATATAGGTATTCCCCAAATAGGGGAACCATTGCGCGGAATATGCGGTATGGGGATGTATAATTTCGCCGTTAATTTTGACTAATTTTTTTTGCAAAATAGGCAAAAATGCACTAGTATAAAGCCCATGGGTCTTTTTCGTCGTTATTGCCGTTGTAGCTCAGGCAGTAGAGCAACGCCATGGTAAGGCGTAGGTCGACAGTGCAAATCTGTCCAACGGCTCCGGGCAGGTCGCAAAAATAGTTTTTAAAATGCACACATAATTTTCTACTGAAAATTTTCTCTGCTCGGGCCGTCGCCCTGCGCAAGGCATTTAAAAAACTATTTTTGCTTTCCTATGCCGATATAGTTCAGTGGCAGAACACTACTTTCGTAAAGTAGGAACGTGGGTTCGATTCCCACTCTCGGCTCATGAAAAAAGACACGAATGAAATAGAAAAAGAAATAGAAAAACTGGAAGCAGAAATGCAAGCTCCGGACTTTTGGAATGATAAAAACATAGCGCAAAATGTTTTGAGAGAAATTGCCGAACTCAAGGCGAAAAAAGCAGGTTGGAATAAATACGACAAAGGTAATGCTATTATTACCATAATTTCCGGCGCCGGTGGGGACGATGCGGAAGATTTTTCCGCAATGCTTCTCTCAATGTATATAAAATATGCGAATAAGAAAAATTGGGATGTTTCTTTTATACACGAACACAAAAATGATCACGGCGGATACAGAAATGTTTCTTTTGAAGTGGAAAGTAAGATGGCGTATGGGACGCTTAAAAACGAAGGAGGCGTGCATCGCCTTGTCCGTATTTCACCTTTCAACGCGAAGCAGTTGCGCCACACTTCATTTTCGCTTGTCGAAGTATTGCCAAAATTTTCAAAATTGGAGGAAAAAGATATTTCAATTCCAGAGAGTGATTTAAAAATAGAATTTTCTCGCTCCAGTGGTCCCGGAGGACAGAATGTCAACAAAAGGGAGACAGCAGTAAGAGTCGTGCATACACCGACGGGTATTTCCGTTCATGCTTCAGCCGAGAGGTCTCAAGAGCGGAACCGCGAACAGGCCCTTTCAATACTTCGGGCAAAGATTTTCAAGAAAGCCGAAGAAGAAAAGAAGTCTGTGGAAGAAAGCATGAAATCGGGCAAGGGTGCAGAAATAGAATGGGGCAATCAGATACGCTCTTATGTGCTTCACCCTTATAAAATGGTAAAAGACCATCGCACAAATGTTGAAACTGCAAATGTAGATGCCGTGCTAGAGGGAAACTTGGATTTATTTATTGAAGGGGAGAAGGATTTATGATAAAATAGGGAGGTGATTTATTTTAATAATGTTACAAAAGTCTATAATAAAGATTTAGTGGCCTTGGATGATGTCACTCTGACCGTTTCTCCCGGGGAGTTCGTTTCTGTCGTTGGACATTCTGGAGCTGGCAAAACCACTCTGGTAAAAATGATTTTGGCAGAAGATACCCCTTCTTCGGGTACGGTATTTTTCGAGTCTACAAATGTGCACAAATTAAAAAGTCACGATCTGACCAAGCTAAGAAGGCGAATCGGTGTTGTGTTTCAAGATTTCAAATTACTTACGAACAAGACCGCTTACGAAAATATAGCTTTTGCCATGGAAGCAGTGGGAAAAAGCGACCAAGAGATAGCCAGTGATGTTCCGCATGTCTTGGAACTGGTTGATCTAGGTAGCAGAACTTATCATTTTCCCCACCAGATGTCCGGCGGAGAAAAACAAAGATTGGCAATTGCCCGCGCCATTATCAATCAGCCCGAACTTATCATCGCCGACGAACCGACCGGGAACTTAGACCCGATTAATACTTACGAAGTAGTGCAAATTTTAAAAAAGATAAATGATCTTGGCACCACGGTGATACTGACGACGCATAATCGCGGGGTTATTGACTCTGTCGGCAAGAGAGTGATTACGATGGAAAAAGGGAAAATTATCCGGGATGACAAAGAAGGCAAGTATGTTATATAATTATCTATATGATTCCCCTGAAAAGAATTATTAAGTCGGGTTTCGTTAATTTCCGTAGAAATGGAGTTGTTTCTTGGGCGGCAGTATTAGTGACAACCATAACCCTCTCTGTAATTACCGCTCTAATTCTGCTTCAGGCAGTGCTTCATTTTTCCCTTGATCAAATCAAAAATAAAGTGGATGTGACAATCTATTTCAACGTTAAAGCGCCGGAGGATAGAATTTTAGCTCTTAAAAATTCCCTGGTTAAACTGCCAGAAGTGGCTGAAGTTTCTTATACCACTGCCGAAGATGCTTTGAAAGATTTCCGTCTCCGACACCAGAACGATTATCCAACTATTCAGGCCTTGGACGAGATAAAAGATAATCCGCTCGGAGGCTATCTTAATGTAAAAGCCAAAGAAATTTCTCAATACGAAACCATAGCAAATTTCTTAAAATCCAATAATACCTTAGTTTCTGGTTCTGCCTCAATTATAGATAAGGTAAATTATTATCAGAATAAACTGGTTATTGATAGATTAAATAGCATTATTTCCGGCGCACAGAAACTAGGCTTTTTGATCACACTTATTTTGGTTGTTATTTCTATAATCATCACTTTCAATACTATTCGCCTGACCATTTTCTTTTCTAAAGAAGAAATAGGCATAATGCGTCTGGTTGGCGCCTCCAAAATGGGCATCCGAGGGCCTTTTATGATAGAAGGCGCCATTTATGGCATAGTCGCTTCTCTCATTACCATGCTTCTTTTTTGGCCTGTAACGGCCTGGCTGGGGCGCAGCATGACCGGATTCCTTGGTATAAATATGCGTGATTACTACTACTCTAACCTTGTCCAAATTTTTGCAATTATTCTATTCTCAGGTATACTCTTAGGGATAATTTCAAGTGTTTTTGCCATAAGAAAATATCTGAATCAATAATAGAAAAAGCGATTTATTAAATTAAATGAAAAAGAAAAAAACAAAATATATTTTTGTAGTAGGTGGAGTTATGTCGGGGGTGGGAAAAGGCATCGCTTCCGCTTCTATCGGCAAGATTCTTCAGTCCAGAGGAATTGAAGTTACCGCTCTCAAAATTGATCCGTATGTCAATGTGGATGCGGGTACCATGAACCCCACTGAACACGGCGAGGTTTTTGTCTTAAATGATGGTACAGAATGCGATCAAGATATGGGCAACTATGAGCGTTTTCTCAACCGGGACCTTAGCCAGACAAATTATATGACAACCGGCAGTGTCTACCTCTCGGTAATCCAGAGAGAACGCAATTTAGAATTCGGTGGCAAGCAGGTGGAAGTGGTGCCGCGCATACCACTTGAAATTATTGAACGCATAAACAAAGCAATAACAAAAGCCAAAGCCGAAGTTGCGATAACAGAAATCGGCGGTACTGTCGGCGAATATGAAAATATTTTGTTTCTGGAAGCCGTGCGCATGCTTAAAATTAAAAATCCAGAAGACGTGCTTCTGGTATTGGTGAGCCATGTGCCCGCGCTTGGCGCCGGTGGCAATGAGTTGAAAACCAAACCGACCCAGCATGCAGTCCGCAGCTTAAATGCGGTAGGGCTTAACCCGGATATTATTCTTGCCCGCGCGCATATTCCGATGGATAAAAAGCGCAAAGAAAAAATTGAATTTATGTGCAGTTTGCAAAAAGGAGATGTTATCTCTGCGCCCAATGTAAAAAATATCTATGAAGTGCCGATTAATTTCGAGAACGATGGCCTAGCTGACCGTATTTTTAAGAAACTTAAAATCAAGCCCCGCCAGAAAGATATGAAGGAATGGCGGACCATGGTAAAAAAAATGCAGAATGCAAAAAAGACGATTCGTATCGGAATAGTGGGTAAATACTTCGGCACCGGAGAATTTGTGCTGGAAGACTCGTATATATCAGTTATTGAAGCCATTAAACACGCTTCAGGCGCGCATGGTTCTCGTTCGGATATTCAGTGGGTTAATTCGGAACAGTTTGAGAAAAACCCAAGTTCCCTAAAAGAACTGAAGGAATTTGACGGCATCATAGTTCCGGGCGGTTTTGGCAGTCGAGGAGTAGAAGGTAAAATTTCGGTTGTTAAATACTGTCGGGAAAATAAAATTCCATATTTCGGACTTTGCTATGGCATGCAATTGGCAGTCGTGGAGTTCGCGCGCAATGTAGTTGGCATGAAGGGAGCAAATACAACTGAAATAAATCCGAAAACCCCATATCCGGTTATCGACATAATGCCCGAGCAAAAGAAAAATTTGAAAGAAAAAAATTACGGGGCCACTATGCGTCTGGGCGCTTATCCCGCGAACCTCAAAAAGGGAAGTATTGCCGAGACATCTTATGATATGTCCAAGATTTCCGAAAGACATCGCCACCGCTATGAAGTTAATCCATTATTTATAGATAAAATGGTAAAAGCAGGGCTGACTTTTTCTGGATCTTCTCCGAACGGGGAATTTATGGAAATAGCCGAATTACCTAGAAATATACACCCATTCTTTTTAGGAACGCAATTTCATCCGGAATTAAAATCGCGTCCATTATCACCCCACCCGCTATTCCTTACTTTCATAAAAGCCTGCCTACCGGCAGGCAGGCCTGTATCAAAGATAAAAAAATAGTTTTCTAAAACAGGTTGTTAGCGAAATTCGCTTTTTCTCCCAATTCTTCTTCAATGCGCAGAAGTTCATTATATTTCGCCATACGTTCCCCGCGGGACATCGAGCCCGTTTTTATTTGTCCGGTAGAAAGACCCACTGCCAGATGAGCAATGGTGATATCTTCTGTTTCTCCCGAGCGATGTGAAATTATTGTATTCCATCCAGCATCTTGCGCCATTCTCACAGCATTTATTGTTTCGCTAAGGGTGCCTATTTGATTAAGCTTGATAAGAATTGCATTACTTGTTTTCTTTTCTATTCCTTTTTTTAGAAGCTTGGTATTAGTAGCGAATAGGTCGTCTCCAACAAGCTGTACATCTTTCCCCAAAGTGGCAGTAAGTTTCTGCCAGCCGGACCAATCATCTTCGGCTAGGCCATCTTCTATCGAAATAAGCGGATATTTTTCAGTAAGTTTTTTATACCAAATAATCATTTCATCCGTTGTTAATTTTTTATTTTCTGTTTTTAAATTATATAAATTGTTTTCACATATTTCTGACCCTGCTACATCTATTGACAGAGCAATGTCTTTATTCATTTTGTATCCGGCTTTTTCTACGGCTAGGGCGATTAGTTCAAAAGCCTCTTCATTACTATTTTTGACGGCAGGAGCATAACCACCTTCGTCGCCGACTGTCGTAGCATAGCCTCGTTCGTTTAGGACTTCCCTAAGCTTATGGAAAATTTCCGAGCACATCTCTACTGCTTCCTTGAAATTCTCCGCGCCCACCGGCATTATCATAAATTCTTGAATGTCGGTTGAATGTAGGGCATGTTTGCCGCCGTTTATAATGTTTACCATCGGCATGGGCATTAAATAATTTCCGTTTTTTTCTGCCAGATCCCCAATATGAGCATAAAGTGGGGTGTCTTGCGAAAGGGCGCTTGCTTTAGCAACGGCGAGCGAAACTGCCAGTATTGCGTTGGCGCCCAGACGGCTTTTATTCTCTGTGCCGTCGAGCGCGATAAGCGCCTCGTCGATTTCTTTTTGATTGTCGGCGTCCATGCCGACAATTTTCTGTGCGATTTCATTATTAACATTGGCGACTGCTTTTTCTACACCCATCCCGCCGAAAAATTTCTTGTTGCTATCGCGGAGTTCAAGAGCTTCGTGGGAGCCGGTAGACATACCGGAAGGGACAGAAGCCCGCCCCAGAATGTTATTTATGAGTATTACATCGGCTTCTATTGTAGGATTTCCGCGTGAGTCCAAAATCTGCCTGGCGTGGATGCTTTTGATCTCCATATAACATTTATTTTAACACATAGTTCATCTATTGAACATAAGTCATTTTTGAGGTAATCTACATAAGACGCCGCAATTTTTGAAGATCGTCTAAGAGTGGGAATAAAAATGAATAATTGGGAGATCATCTAATGGTAGGATGCGACTCTCTGAAAGTCGTCATCTTGGTTCGAATCCAAGTCTCCCAGCTCGTAAGTTTGGTATAATTAATCCCATGGCAAAAAGACTAAATTTAGTAAAAGCTTTTCATAAAAAATTTAAAGTTCCAGTGCTTAAAAACCCTCTTTAATTCCCAAAAACAGGTCGAATCTAAGGTATAAATTAATGAGAGAAGAGGTGGAAGAATATCTACTTGGAGCTAAAAATGGTGATTTAGAAAACATTGCCA
This sequence comes from Candidatus Nomurabacteria bacterium RIFCSPLOWO2_01_FULL_39_17, assembly GCA_001785805.1. Classification (GTDB taxonomy): domain Bacteria; phylum Patescibacteriota; class Minisyncoccia; order Phycocordibacterales; family UBA9973; genus UBA9973. The sequence goes on along the minus strand of MFUU01000004.1, from coordinate 3,964 downwards.
AAGAATTGGTTGATATATTATACGGAGTTTATGGCACAATTTTAGAACATGGATTACAGGATAAAATAGACAAAGTATTTCGAGAAGTGCATCGCTCGCATATGAGTAAAAATTATAGCAAATATAAAATGATAAAGGGGAAGAATTACTTTAAGCCAAATGTGAGGAAAATTTTAAACAAGTAATCAAAATTAACCTTTGTTTTTTAGTAAACAAATTCCAACATCACGCCACACACCCAGCCAACAAATTTGATATACTTTCACTATGACTAAATTTGTTTTGCATGGAGGTTTTAATAAGGAAAAAGGATTCATACAAGATGAGTTTTTTCTAGAAATGCTTAAAAATACCCCACCAGATGTAAAAATACTTTTAGTTTATTTTGCGGAACGAGAAGATTTGTTGCAATTGAGAATAGAACAAAGTAAAGAACAATTCAATAAAAATAAAGGATCGAAAAATCTGGATGTTAAAATAGCATCCGAGGACACTTTTGTAGAAGATTGTATTTGGGCAGATATCATATGTATTTATGGTGGCCGCACAGTGAAGCTTATGGAAGTGCTAAAAAAATATAAAAATTTAGAACAATTATTTACCGGAAAGATAATAGCGGGTGATTCTGCCGGAGCCAATGTCCTTGGACAATTGTTTTATAGCAAAAATTCAAAAGAGATTGGCAAGGGACTTAGAATTTTACCCTTCAAGATTATTGTGCATTATAAGGACGGTACGCTCAACCCACTGGCGCATGTTGAACCAAACTTAGAAACCTTACTTTTGCATGAATATGAGACTATTGTTAAGTACTATTAAATAAACTTGTTCCAACATCATCCCACACGACCAGCTTATAAATTTGGTATAATTACGACATGAAAAAAGAATTTAAAATCGTGGACCTTACCCATTCACTCTCGGAAGATATTCCCACTTGGGATGGCGATTGTGGTTTTGAATTGTCAATTAAAGTTGACTATAAGGATTGTGTATCACCGGATCTAATTCGCACTCAGAAGATAAAATGTGCTGCAGGTATTGGCACGCACATGGATGCGCCAGCACACTTCGTTCCCGATGCCCCAACCATAGATAAACTTGAGCTCGAAAAATTAATTACTAACTGCGTTGTTATTGATGTAAGTTCCGAAGCGCATGAGGGTTATATAGTTCCGCTTTCCGCTGTTGAAAAATTCGAAAAAGAACATGGGATGATACCAGCTAACTCATTTGTAATATTTTACACCGGGTGGGAAAAACACTGGGAAAATAGAGAAAAATACCACAACAATCATATGTTCCCAAGTATTCATGTATCTACTGCGGAAATGCTTCTCAAGAGAGATGTCGCAGGTCTAGGGATTGATACCATGTCCTCCGACAGAGGAGATGAGGGATTTCCCGTGCATCGCGCGATTCTCGGAGCAGGCAAATATCTGGTGGAAAATATTGCGAATGTCAAGCAACTGCCACCGACCGGCGCAAAGAGTTTAGTATTACCGATAAAAATTAAAGATGGCACGGAGGCCCCTATTCGTTTAGTCGCATTAGTTTAAGATATTTCTAATATCTTCCCAGACGGTCAGTTTATAAGTCTGTTATAATAAAACCATGGATAAGAGTCCACTTGAACAACCGAGAAGTAGGATTGAAAGCCTTTACATTTACATTTGAATAAAATAAAAAATAAATATATTTTTAAAATACACTTTACTTTTTTAAAAAATCAAGTATACTTGAAGAGTGGCTAAGGAGTCAATTTAGTCGGTTTGACCGTTGTCACTTTTTGTCAATAATGATTAAATAAAATGGACGATACAACAAAGTGCCCTGTTTGTGGCAATAATCCGTGCACATGCCCAAAGCCAGAGACTCCAGCTTAATAGCTTAAAACAAAAACAGTCCCCGAAAGAGGGCTGTTTTTGTTAAGATTACATGTCTATAATTTATAATACAATATACCCATAAACATTTTTAAACTATATAGTTCTTGATAAATTAACCCATACAATCGGTTTGTAAATTTGCTATAATAAAAATATGGATGAGAAAAAAGAAGAACAGATAAATATAGATATTCTGAAGCACGTAGAAGACCTATCTAATAAGGTGAACAAAATGATGGCCACCCGGACCGAGGCGGTTTTTCGATGAATCAACTGATAGAAAATTATAAGAATTGGAAACTTAAAAACACCTTTTTTCTTTTAGTGAGTGTGGTCTTCCTTTTTTATTTTGTCGATACGCCTTTAGCAAAAAATATAATAGATAGCGTGAAGGACTTGGGCTATCCAGGGATATTTTTGACAGGAGTGTTTTTTGTTTCCACTTTTACCGTAGTACCGGCGAGTATTGTGCTATTTTATTTAGCTAAAGAATTTAATATTTTTGAAGTAGTTCTCTTGGCGGGGCTGGGCTCCATGGTGGGCGACTATATTATTTTCCGGTTTTTAAAAGATAAAATATTCGAAGAACTGAAGCCTATATTTTTACAACTTGGCGGTTCTCATGTTTCAAAACTTTTTTCTACTCCCTATTTTGCGTGGTTTGCTCCAGCGCTAGGCGCGATTATTATAGCTTCACCCCTTCCAGATGAGATTGGGATTGGTCTTTTGGGTGTTACCAAACTAAAAAATTGGCAATTTATGATACTTTCTTTTGTTCTTAATTCATTTGGAATTTTTGTTATAATTACTCTCGTTGATCTGCTATAATCAACTTATTGAAACAGAAACTTTTCTCAAAATTGAAAATTATGTTTAAGAACACATCCTTCTGGCTGGTCGTTGTTTTTTTCTTTCTGCTATTTTCAATATTTTTCTTTACACCCCTATTTTTAAGTAGCCAAATTTCTTACAACTTAGAAGAATTTAAGAAAAGTTTAATATCTTTCAAGCCCGAGCCCGAATTTCCCCCGCTTGATATTGCGGACTATGACAGAAGAATAGAAGATCTTGCCAATAATCCTCCGCCCCAAGTCGTTGCTCCTAAATTAGATCCAAATGGCAACGAAATTCCAGTAGTCCCAACACCATTCCCTACATATCTCTGGCCGGTAAAAACAGTTTATCCGAATGACGGCGCCATATTACCCTTCAATCGCATAATTGCTTATTATGGCAATTTATATTCAACCAAGATGGGAGTTCTTGGAGAATATCCTGAAACGGAAATGTTTGCTAAATTGAAAACGGAAATGGATAAATGGAATCTTGCCGACCCATTCACTCCGGTAATCCCAGCACTCCATTATATTGCCGTTACCGCGCAAAGTAGTCCCGGAGAAGATAGTCAACACAGATTGCGTATGCCGGACAGCGAGATAGATAAAATATTAAAAATGGCGGAGAAAATAAATGCTCTGGTGTTCTTGGATCTTCAAGTTGGCTTTAGCACTATTCAGGTTGAGTTGCCAAGATTGGAAAAATATTTTAAAATGCCGAACGTACATTTAGGAATTGATCCGGAATTTTCAATGAAGACTGGCATCAGACCGGGCAAAGTAGTGGGTACTTACGATGCATCCGATATTAACTTCGCCGCAAATTATTTAGCCCAACTGGTTCGGAACAACAATTTACCGCCCAAAGTGCTCGTTGTGCATCGCTATACGGAGAAAATGGTGACAAATTATAAAATGATTGTTCCATTGCCGGAAGTTCAGATTGTAATGCACATGGACGGCTGGGGCGGAAAGGCGAAAAAGATAAATACTTACGAACAATTTATTTATAAACAGCCCGTGCAATTTACCGGTTTTAAGTTGTTTTATAAAAACGATATATTGGAGCCGGGGACAGTCCTAACGTCGCCCGATGATTTGCTCAAACTTCGCCCCAAGCCCATTTACATACAATACCAATAGTATGCTACAATACTAGAATTACAGGTATTTAATTAAAACATTATGCAAAAAACATTTACTGTGTTATTTATTTTGTTTGTGTTGGTTTTGGGTGTT
>MFUU01000003.1 GCA_001785805.1 Candidatus Nomurabacteria bacterium RIFCSPLOWO2_01_FULL_39_17 | reverse complement strand
GACATCCAATGGAACATTAACAGTATCAGGAGGTCAGAACTTAACTATGTCATCAGGAACAGGAGTGTTTAGTCAAACATTTACCGGTACGACGACAACAGCTCACAGTATTTCTTCTTCTACTTTAACTACTGGAAAATTACTTGACCTTCAAGTTTCCGGTACTGCTGCGGCTGCTAGCCAAACTGCTCTAAATATTTTAACTGCTGGAGCAAATGGAACTGTTGCCATTACTACCTATGGCGCTCAAATTTCTAACACTCATACGAATGCTACTTCCGGTACTAACGTAGCCCTTTATCTTAATGCTTCAGGAGCTACTACTGCTAACTATGGATTGATTGTTAACGCTGGCAACGTCGGTATCGGGACGACGACACCAGAGTCTAAGCTTGATGTCATAGGTCTCATAACAGCAAACCCTGATTCACTTACTCAAACTTCTGGCCACTCGCCGCTCGGATTAAAAGCCGTAACCCAGTCAACGGGCGGGTCAAATACCAGCACCGCCATCTATGGTGAAAACCGCCTTACTGCAGCCACGACTCGTTCTGCGACTGCCCTTATGGGTTATATGAAAACAACCCATTCTACTGGCTCTATAACTGGAAATGTTATGGGTCTGGAGGGATTTGTTCATGTCAACGGCACCGGAACCGTTGATGACGCAATAGGTGTCCGGGGTTCCGTTTTTATTGATGCTGCCGGTACAATCGGCGAGGCTATAGGATTAAAAGCCACTTCCTTGGTCGTTAGTGCCGGAACGGTTACAACCAACTACGGGTTATATATTGATACGCAGACTGCAGGTAGCACAAACTATTCTATTTATACCGCTGGCACGGCCCAGAGTTATTTCGGCGGCAACGTCGGCATCGGGACGACGAGTCCGAGCCAGAGATTAAAAGTTGCTGATGCTACTTTTGCTAATGATACAACAACAGAATTAGTTAGTTTCGTGGGCGGTTCTGCCCAAGGGGCTGATGGCACAGTAGGGGTTGGGTTTTCTATACATCCAAGCGCTACTGTTGGTAGTCGTTTTGTACAATTGCAATCAGGAGACACTAATAATGCTTTACCACTTGCATTGAATCCATCTGGCGGCAATGTTGGAATAGGGACGACGGGGCCGACTCAAAGACTACAGGTTGTAGCTGCTGGTTCAACAAATGATGCATATAACCCGGCTGTCTTAATTGGTCTCTCCGGCGGAAGCCAGGGCGGGACAATTGGTTCAAGAACGATATCCGCTAACAATCTACAGGGCTTAAAGATTCAGTCTGCTACTGCTGTAACTATTCACGGGGATTCGGACGGTGATTCACCAACAGTCGGGGCAATTGATTTCCAGGTCGGCACAGTAACGACGGAATCAACACATATGCCCGCAATGAGAATTTTAGGCAACGGCAACGTCGGCATCGGCGATACCACACCCGCTTCTCTTTTTACCGTTGGTAACACTGACTTGTTCCAGGTGAACAGTTCCGGCGCCATCGCCGCCGCTGTCGGCATTACATCTTCCGGCAACATCACTTTCTCTGGCTTAACCGCTTCCAGGAATGTCTGTACCACCACTGGCGGTCTATTGACGGTAAGTTGCACTTCTCAATACCTTATTGATTCCGTCTCTGACGAAACTGGCACAGGATTCTTGGTTTTTGCCACTTCACCTGCCTTAACCACTCCTAATATCGGCGCCGCCACCGGTACTTCACTTGCTGTAAGTGGTGATATTTCTGGCAACACTGGCACTTTTTCCGGTTGTGTAACTGCAAGCAATCTTAACTGCTCCGACTTGGCGGAAAATTATCCCGTCTCGGAAAATGTGGAAGCCGGGGATATTCTTGCAACGAATATGACCGAGACTAACACAAGTGGTGCCGGTTTTTCTTTGAAAAAAGCCGAATCATCTAATGCAATAGTCGGCATTGTATCTTCTTCTCCGGCAATAGTTCTTGAAGGAGACCAAATTATTATGGGTGGGTCTGCCATTCGTTCCGGAATATATGATGCCGGGACGAAAGCTCCCATAGCTCTCGCTGGACGCGTGCCGGTAAAAGTCAGCGATGAAAATGGCCCGGTACATAAAGGAGACTATTTGACCATTTCAAAAATCTTGCCGGGATACGCCATGCGCGCCACAGTTTCTGATAATGTGATAGGTAGCGCCCTTGGAAACTTTGATATAGAAACTGGAGAAACAGGAATACCGGATACGCCGGTTATTAGTCTGGAATTGGATGGCAGAATCATTCATATGAGCAAGGTTATCGTGTTTGTGAATTTATCCTGGCGATATAGGAATGACTCATTCATGGCAGAAGGAATTTCTCCATACGACCTTAATGGAGCAATGACTTCTATCACTACGTCAATACAAGATTTGAATTTAAATTTGAATGCCATCGCCGGCATTACCGTTCCCGATGCCGGTTCTGCTTCGGAATCTTTCTTAACGAGTTTTTTCTCTAATCTTTTTGCGAAAATTACAATATGGCTGGCCGATGCGGGGAATGGCATAAAGGATTTCTTTGCCAATCGCATTCATACCAAAGAACTTTGTGTTTCCGACACCGCCGGAGAAACTTGTGTTAATAAATTTCAGCTAGATACCCTTATTGCCATGGCCGGGGGGATTCCATCATCCAGTTCTTCAACGGATTCAACAAGCTCACCGCAAGCGGGCTCAGAACCTTCGGCTGATACAGTTCCCCCAGTTATTACATTAAACGGCGAAGCAATAATAAATCTAAATGTCGGAGATGTTTATACCGAAGCCGGAGCGATAGTTACGGATAATGTGGACGATACAACGGCCTTGATAATCAGCGGCAGTATTGATACTGCTATCGCGGGCACTTATACTATCACATATAATGCATCCGATATGGCAGGAAATTCCGCGATTGAAGTGGCGAGAACAGTGGATGTTGGTGTGGTGTTGCCACCATCAGAATCAGTACCTCAGCCAGAGGCTGATCAGCCTACGGCCGAAGAACCTACACCTACACCAGCGCCCGTATTATAAAAACCAGGGTTTGAAAATGCCATTGTTTCTGTTATATTTTCTTTATGTCTTTATCTATCGGAATTGTTGGTTTACCAAATGTGGGGAAGTCCACTTTATTTAATGCGCTGACAAAAAAGGGTGTGCCGGCGGAGAATTACCCGTTTTGCACAATTGACCCGTCGGTAGGCATTGTGCCGGTGCCAGATGAACGCTTGACTAAATTATCGGAGATATCCAAATCCAATAAAACCATTCCCGCGGTGGTTGAATTTGTAGATATTGCCGGATTAGTGAAAGGCGCAAGCGAGGGGGAAGGGCTCGGTAATAAGTTTCTCTCGCATATTCGCGAGGTGGATGCCATTATTGAAGTGGTAAGAATATTTGAAGATGACAGCATTGTCCATGTTGCCGGAAAATTGGATCCGATTTTTGATATTGAAGTTATCAATATGGAACTTAAGTTGGCAAATATAAACAAGCCAACTTTATACGTGTTAAATACGTCGGAGATTTATAAATCCTCGCCTGATGCTTTTGCTCAGGATTTCCTGCTGCGCAACGTCAACCATTCGCAAAAGCATATAAGCGAGGATTTTAGAGCTAAACTTCCCGGCCCATATATAGAGGTTGACCCGATTTTCGGCACCGGTTTAGATAAACTTATTGTGGCTAGCTATGACTTATTAAATCTTATTACTTTTTTTACCACCGGTGAAGACGAATCTCGGGCATGGACTACAATACGTGGCGCCACGGCGCCTCTTGCTGGGAGGTCCATTCACACCGATTTTCGGGATAAGTTTATACGTGCAGAAGTCGTAGCTTATGAAAAATTGATTGAAGCAGGTTCTTTCGCTAAAGCGCGAGAGCGCGGCTGGGTACGCACCGAAGGCAAAGATTATATTGTGAAGGACGGGGACGTGATAGAGTTTTTAATATAATGCGGAAGAAAAATTTTTCCGGCACAACCGAAGCGAGGGGAGTTGTCAATGTCAAGAGACAATGTCAAAGGGCATCCTTGACACATAGGACCAGGGTTTCTTTTTCAAAATTTTTTGGGCCAAAAACAGATTTTAATAAGTTTGTGTATACTATTGGAAGATTTTTCTTACTCGTATAGCTATCATAACTACTCCATTTATACTCGTTCGGATGTTTTGCCAGTCCGTCTTTTACCGAGTTCATGTGTATGTAAGATGATACCCACATTAATTGGGAATTATTTTCTATTAATATAGATTTGAATTGATCCTGAAAAACATGTCCCACTCTTTTATATTTTTTGTTGACATACATGGCATAACTGGTGCATATTTGAGAAATTAATTTTGAAATTGGAATTTTGTCCGTTTGTTCAACTAACAAATGAAAATGATTCGGCATCAGACAAAAGGCGTGTAACTTGAAGAGATTTTTATTTGCGTTTATCCTGATTCTTGAATGTGGTATCGATAATAAATTTTCTTTTTGAAGAACTTCAGGTTCTATTCCCAATGCTAGTCCTATCCTAAACAAAAAAGCCCTGTAATCTTCTTGGTTATAAAAAATTTTCTCACGATTATTACCCCTGTTATAAATATGGAATATTGTTCCGGGGGCAAAATTTTTATAATCTCTATTTTTCATCCTTTAAATTATATCACAGAATCCTGTCAAGGATGCCCCTTGACAGTAACTTTTATTATCTAATCCAGACATGATATAATATCTTCATATGGAAATACAAACAAATATAGTTCAATCTAAATTGAACGCCGGGTTCTTTTTCTTGTGTCTAGGCATTTTAATATCATTAATAACTTCAGTCGTCTCGTTTCTTAATCTTGTTTTTGAAACGCTCAACAAACGTTTCCCTGACGTTTTGAATTCAAGCTATCAATATGGATATTCAACCTATGAGTATGAAGGTATTCGTATGGCGCTTGCCACTCTTATCATATTTTTTCCAGTTTTTATTGTTATTTCTTATTTTTGGAATAAATTCATCAGCCGCGGATTGGGACGCATAGAAGAAGTTATAAAAAAATGGCTGGTATATATTATTTTATTTCTTTCGTCTTTGGTCATAGTTATTGACCTTGTTACCCTCGTAAAATATTTTATTTCCGGAGAAATCACGACTCGATTTATTTTGAAAGCAACCGTCGCGCTTCTCGTAGCCCTGTTTGTCGGAATTAACTACGTTTTTATGCTCCAGGGTCGCAATAGAGTGTTCGGGTTTTCCGTGGGGCGGTGGGGGACAATCAAAGCCTCAATACTCGTGATTTTGGCAATATGGTTTAGCTTCTCCGTGATGGGAAGCCCCGCCAAGCAAAGAATGTTTCGCTTAGACGACAGAAGAGTCGGCGACCTGCAAAATATGCAATATCAAATTATCAATTATTGGCAACAGAAAGAAAAATTGCCGAAAGCTTTAACTGATCTTTCCAATCCTATTACTGGTTATTCTCTGCCCGTGCCCCCAATGTTTGAAAAGGGTGAAAAATACGAATACACAGTCAAAAGCCCGCTTACATTTGAACTTTGCGCTACGTTTGATTTACCGATACCGAAGGGCTGGCGCGAATACGGAGGAGGGGGAATAATTCCAACGTCAAGAATCGCTTATGAAAAAGACGTATCTATGACATCTTATCCATATTCCGTACCCGGAGGAATTAACGAGTCATGGGATCACCAAGCTGGACAAACTTGCTTTGAACGAACAATAGATAAAGATATTTATCCTCCATATAAAAAGCAGTAAAAGAAGCTTATAATGAAAAATTACAACCACAAAAAAATTGAAAACAAATGGCAGAAAGAGTGGGAAAAGAAAGGTGTCTATAATGCTAAAAGCCCCAGTACCAGAGCAAAGCTCGCTACGGGGCGATTAAAGAATAAAAAATTTTATTCTTTAATCGAATTTCCATATCCATCCGGCGATGGATTACATGTCGGACATCCGCGGCCGTATATCGGGATGGATATTATTTCGCGGTATAAAAGAATGCAAGGTTTCAATGTGCTCTATCCTATCGGCTGGGATGCCTTTGGGCTTCCTACCGAGAATTATGCGATAAAAACAGGCAAAGATCCAAAAGTAGTTACTAAAGAAAATAGTAATACCTTTCGCCGACAGATAAAATCTCTCGGAATTTCTTTTGATTGGTCGCGAGAAATAAATACCACTGACCCGAAATACTATAAATGGACGCAATGGATATTTCTACAATTCCTTAAAAAAGACTTGGCGTATAAGGCTAAAATAGCGATAAATTGGTGCCCGCAAGATAAAATCGGCCTTGCCAATGAGGAAGTTGTTAATGGCTGTTGTGAGCGATGCGGGGCTAAAGTGGAAAAAAGAGAGAAAGAGCAATGGATGCTTGCGATTACCAAGTATGCTGAAAGACTTGATAAAGATTTAGATACAGTGAATTATTTGCCACAGATAAAACTGGCGCAGAGAAATTGGATAGGGAAAAGCGAGGGGGCGGAGATTAACTTTGTCGTTAGGCAAGACCTAACGATTTCAATAAAAGTTTTTACTACCAGACCAGATACTATATACGGCGCAACGTACTTAGTACTTGCACCGGAGCATAAACTTGTGAACCTCATAACTACTCCAAGTCAGAAAAATTACGTAACTAATTACGTGACAAAATCAAAGAAAAAATCAGATTTAGACCGAATGAATGCCGAGAAAGATAAAACCGGCGTATTTACCGGTGCTTATGCTATTAATCCGGCAACTAAAGAGAAAATTCCAATTTGGATAGCTGATTATGTGCTTGCGAGTTATGGCACCGGGGCAATAATGGCCGTGCCGGCGCATGATGAGCGGGATTTCGAATTTGCCAAGAAATATAATTTGCCGATTAAACAAGTTATTCAGCCAGTTTTTGGTATAGAAAATAAAAGAGACGATGTAGTACATAGAAATACCATCACCGGTATTGTAAAAAGTCGTGATGGAAAAAAAGTGTTAATGTTAAAGTGGAAAGAGTATGACTGGTTAAGTGGTGTTATTGGTGGTATTAATGAAGGAGAGTTGCCAGAAAAAGCAGCAGAACGAGAGGTATTAGAAGAGACAGGATATAAGACTAGAGCTATTTTTGTTTCACCAATCAGTATTGAATCGCATTTTTATGCTGAACATAAAAATGAATGGCGTTCTAGAATTGATCACCCAGTTGTTCTAGAGCTTCTAAGTGATGAACCAGAAGTTGTTTTACCCAGAGAAAAAGAAAAACATGAAATTAAGTGGGTTGATATCAAAGAAATATTTGCTTCAACAATGTTTGGAAATAATAAACTTGCTTTAGAACTAGCTCTCTCTCAAAGTGCTTATATTGGTTTCAATGGGAAACATAAAGATTCATTGGTTAATTCGGGACAATTTGATGGCTTAGATTCTGAAAAAGCAAAAAAGGAAATTGTGAAATTCGTGGAGGGGGAAGAAAAAATAACCTTCAAGCTCCGCGACTGGGTATTTTCAAGGCAGAGATATTGGGGCGAACCGATACCGGTGGTGCATTGCGAAAAGTGTGGAGTAGTGCCGGTGCCGGATAAAGATTTACCGGTGGAACTCCCGAAAGTTAAAAATTACCAGCCGACAGAAAATGGTGAATCACCTCTTGCAAACATTAAAAGTTTCGTGGACACTCGGTGTCCACTATGTAAAGGCAAGGCAAAGAGGGAAACAGACACCATGCCGAATTGGGCAGGTTCAAGCTGGTATTATCTTCGCTATACTGACCCGAAGAACGCAAAAGAATTCGCTTCAATGAAAAACTTGCGTTATTGGTTAGGAGTTGACCCCGTTAGAAGTCGCGCTCGTGACGTTGTCGCGAGTCCTTCGGACCGTGGCACGGCTACTTCCAACGGGGTGGATTGGTATAACGGAGGCAATGAACATACCACTTTACATCTTTTATATTCCCGTTTCTGGCACAAATTTCTCTTTGATTTAAAGCTCGTGCCGACACCCGAACCGTATAAAAAGCGCACTTCGCACGGAATGATTTTGGGCGAAGGTGGAGTAAAAATGTCTAAATCTCTCGGCAATGTGATTAATCCAGATGAAATGGTAAAAATTTACGGCGCCGATACTCTTCGTCTGTATGAGATGTTTATGGGTCCATTTGATCAATCTGTGGCCTGGTCTACAGAAAGTATTATAGGCGCGCGCAGATTCATTGAAAAAGTTTGGAGAATTGCTTCATACTTGCAGCAACAGGAAAATTCTGTGTCGCGTAAGTCCCACCCCGAAGGGGAAGGGTCAAGCGCACAGAATTTTCCTGTTGCTGACAAGTTAGTTTCACCTGATACCCTTACTCAGGATTTCTTGCTCCGCAACGTCAATCATTCGCAAAGGTATACAGGTTCACTAACTAAACTTCTTCACAAAACAATAAAAAAAGTTTCAGAAGACATAGAAGATATGCACTTCAATACTGCCATTTCTGCAATGATGATTTTGGCGACAGAGATGGAGAAAACAAAAACTGTTTCAGTTAAAGATTTTAAAATGTTTTTGCAAATTCTTGCTCCGTTCGCGCCACATGCGACAGAAGAATTGTGGACTATGCTGGGGGAGAAAAATACTATCCATCTTTCTGATTGGCCCAAATGGCATGAAGGCTTGATTAAGGACGAAGAAATAAAAATTGCGGTGCAGGTCAACGGTAAAGTTAAGGCCGAAATAATAATACCAGCCGATGATGGAGAAAAAGAAGTAACAAGAAAAGCTCTTGCACATAAGGCTATTTTAGGATTTATGGCGGGCCGGAGCGTTCAAAAAACCATTTACGTCAAAAATAGACTTATAAACATCGTTGTTTAGTTGCATTGATAAGTCTTATTGTGTACAATACAAGTGTAAGTGTATTTCACTTTTATTATAAATTATAAATATTTTAAAAAATAAAAATATGTTATCAAATCTTTTAGATAGGCTATCTTTTGTGTCGTTGTTTTTAGTAATAGTATTGTTGCCGATTTTCTTTTTGCCCTTTACCAGAATTTCCGTAGAAACATCCAAGGGCCTGCTGCTGGTCGTGGGCTTGGTGGTTTCGATTATCTTTTGGACCATGTCGCGGTTCTCCGACGGCAGAATAACTCTACCCAAGTCCTGGCTATTGCTTTCCGGCGCCGGCTTGGTGACGGTGTTTTTTCTCTCGGCATTCTTCTCTTCCGCCAGGCAAGTTTCTTTCTTTGGCACCATGTTTGACATTGGTTCTTTCTGGTCTGTGTTTGCTTTTTTCATCCTGATGCTGGCTTCGTCAATGCTTATTAAAAATGGCAAAAAAGTGGAAACTGTTTTATTCGGATTAATCGCGTCTTCCGCTCTTGTTTTGGTTTTTCAGGCTTTGCATTTATTTTTTCCTGAAGTTTTGTCTCTGGGTGTCTTGGGCGCCAAGACCGACAATATTCTGGGTTCCTGGAATGCATTTGGGATATTTACCGGATTTTTTTGTATCATTTCTCTTTTTATAATGGAATTTTTTTCCATTTCTAAATTGAAAAAATTAATTCTCGGCATATTGATGCTTCTTTCAGTTTTCTTGCTTGCCGCCATCAATTCTCCCTTGGCCTGGGCTCTCTTGGGCGGTTTCTCTTTGATTATTTTTATTTACAAGGTTTCCTTATCTTTCCATGAAAACAAAGAATCCGGGGTAAATATAAAATTCCCGATCATATCTTTTATTTTTATCCTTATTCCGCTGTTGTTTTTCATGTCCGGTCAATTAATCGGGGGATACATACCGAATCGCTTGGCATTGTCCAATATCGAAGTAAGCCCGTCTTTTACCGCCACAGTATCCGTCGCCAAAACGGCCCTTGTGAAAAATCCGATTTTAGGAATTGGTCCTAACAGGTTCGGGGATATTTGGTCAATGTATAAGCCGATAGGAATTAACAATACCCCGTTTTGGGACACCCGTTTTGATTTCGGCTCCGGATTATTGCCCACGCTGGTTTCGACCACCGGAGCGCTCGGCATTTTGTCTTTGCTGATATTTTTGTTTATTTATTTGTTTACCGGCGCGACTTCTTTATTTTCAGTTTTTAAGAATAGCGGCGACAAGACCATACCGATGTTTTTCCTCATGTCTCTTTATCTGCTGGTTGCGGCTTTCTTTTATCCGACCGGTATGGTTTTATTCTCTTTAGCTTTTGCCTGTATTGGAATTTTTGTGAGCTTGTTTAGTTCCGGTATTCCGGGCGGAGAAATAACAATAACATTTTCCAGCAATCCGAAGAAAAGTTTCTTCTCACTATTGTTATTGATTTTTGTCATGGTTATTTCCTTTGTTGCCGGTTTTAAGTATGTAGAACGTCTAGCCTCTGTTTCTTTTTTCTCACAAGCCTTAAATGCCGAAACGATAGATATTGCCGAGAGCAGCATTGGTAAGGCTAATTTGCTTTATCAAAATGATTTATATTTGAGAAGTTATTCCCAGGTATATCTTTTAAAGCTTAATTCTCTGATTTCTAAGGATTCAGCTCTGACCGACGAAGAAAAAGCCAGCTTGCAAAGGAATCTTGACCAAGCTTTGGGCGGAGCAAACTCGGCTGTTAGCTTTAACAAAGAAAACTATCAGAACTTCACGATGTCAGGTTCGATATTTAACTTGCTGGCTGCATTGGGCGTGGAGGGGTCTTACGATAAAGCTATTGAAGCGTATAAGCAAGCTTCATTGTTGAATCCGCTCAACCCGGGTATTCAGCTAGCGCTTTCCCGCACAGCTTTTACCAATAATAAAATTGAGGAAGCCAAAGATTACGCCAATGCCGCGCTTTCTTTAAAAGCCGATTACATTGACGCTTTCATTGTTCTTTCTCAAATCGCCAAAAGTGAAGGAAATAATTCCAGCGCTTTGTCGTACGCCGAAAAAGCGCTAGCTTTGGCTCCTACCAATAAAGATTTAATTCAATACGTCAATTCGCTGAAAGGCATATCTTCTTCAAATACCAACGCCAATACTTCAGCGTCCGGGAATTAAAAAATAATTAAATAAATGGATTAATCTCGTACGAAATTCACGATGCATATGTTATTATGTAAGCAGTTTATCAGGTAATTGATTTCGTCGGGATGGAAAGAATATTCAGAATTTTTGGAAAAGGATACGACAACTTAAACCAAGCCGCGCTTCTTTTAGGCTCTTTTGCTTTTTTGTCCCAAATCCTTGGTTTATTCCGAGATCGTTCAATTGCGCATTTCATCGGCCCTTCAACTATTCTTGATACTTATTATGCGGCCTTTAGGATACCGGATCTTATTTTTATATCTATAGCTTCTCTTGCCTCGGTCACTGTTATTATTCCATCTATTGTAGCCAGAATGCATGGCGATAGAGTAACGGACGAAGCCCGCAAGTTCTTCAATGATATTTTCACAGTTTTCTTTATTGCATTGGTTGTTATTTCGGCTTTTGCATTTGTTCTTATGCCGATTTTAGTTTCCTTTATCGCTCCGGGGTTTGCCCCGGTCTATCAAGAGAAAGTGATTATGCTTTCACGCATAATGTTGCTTTCGCCCATTCTAATGGGGCTTTCTAACCTTTTTGGCACTATTACCCAGCTCTTCCGTAAGTTTTTTATTTATTCTCTGAGCCCGATTTTTTATAATTTGGGTATTATTATTGGTGTCGTATTTCTTTATCCTATTTTTGATATTTATGGTTTAGCTTATGGCGTTGCCTTGGGAGCTCTGGCTCATTTTCTTATTCAAATACTTGCGTCAAATAGATACGGATTTACGCCGAAGTTTTCTTCTTCAATTAATTTTCCTGATATAAAACACGCTATTCTAACTTCATTTCCGAGGACTTTAGGATTGGCTTTTAACAACATAGCTCTTATCTCTATTATTGCCCTAGCCTCATTTTTAAAAGCTGGTTCTATTTCAATTTTTAATCTCTCTCTTAATCTGCAGTCGGTGCCACTCAATATTATCGGAGTGTCTTATGCGGTAGCCGCATTTCCTTCTCTGGCTAAATCTTTTTCAAAAGGCAAAATTGATGATTTTAAAAACCATTTAAAATCTGCCGCTAGGCAAATAATATTCTGGTCGCTTCCGGCAACTTTTCTTTTTATCGTTCTGCGAGCGCAGATAGTGCGCGTAATCCTTGGCTCAGGAAACTTCTCTTGGGACAATACTCGTCTTGTAGCGGCGTCTCTGGCCATCTTTTCCATTTCAGTTATGGCACAGGGCATGGTAGCTCTTTTATCTCGCGCCTATTATGCACGGGGGGACACCAAGCGTCCGCTCATAGTAAATCTACTTTGTTCTGTATTAATTGTAGCTTTGTCTTTTCTTTTTACTTATGCATTTCGCAACATAATATTCTTCCGTTATTTTATAGAATCAATGCTTAAAGTGACCGATATTCCCGGCACAGAAGTGCTAATGCTTCCATTTGCCTATTCTGTGGGCACTATTTTGAATTTTATTTTACACTGGTTCTTTATTAAAAGAGATTTTATGACAGGAGAAGTCTTTATTTCTAAAACATTTTTTCAGAGTTTAGGAGCTTCATTCTTTATAGGATTTGTAGCCTATCTTGGTTTGAATGTTTTTTCGCCAATTTTCGGCACCAGTACCTTCTGGGGGATATTTTTGCAGGGATTCATTTCTGGCATAATCGGCATTTCGGCCGGAGTTTTAGTGCTCCATCTCTTAAAGAGCGAAGAATTAAAAGACCTTGCCAAAGCCCTCCGA
>MFUU01000002.1 GCA_001785805.1 Candidatus Nomurabacteria bacterium RIFCSPLOWO2_01_FULL_39_17 | reverse complement strand
AAAAAAACATAAAAGTTGGTGGGGTGACCTGGTGGGTTTCTAATGCCCAAAATAAAATACAGCACGATTCCTTAACATATCATATATGATACACCAAGGATTGATGATATTGAATCGGCAGTGAAACAGATGGCTCACCCTACAATTCTTCGTTGCTAACGTCAATGTGAACGATAGGGGCAAGCTCAACGCTAACTTGAACAAGTTCCGGAACGATGACGTTTGGAACGGCGACAACGAGCATCGAGTCTTCTCTCCGAAACTAGAATGTTTCTCCTCCGATTTAGTTCGGGGGAGTTTTTTTTCTAAACCTTTTTTCCATCCGCCCAACATTCTACCAATTTCCTGTAAATGCTCTGAGAGCGTAGAATATTTTTCGTTCGATATACATTTATTTTCCCAAGCTATCTGTAGGAAAAATTTTATACCATCGAGTTTAGATATTGCTATAATGAGACGAGGAATTTTAGTCTCTGGAGGAAGATAAATTGAAATAAAAATATTTTCTAAAAGACCAAGGAAATAATCTTCAATCTTTCCACCTAGAGTGTAGCGATGCGCCTTTGGAAAATCATTATATATTTTAAACCAAATAAAGTAAGCGGTTTTTGCTTTTATAAGCGCCGATGGCGCTGTGGGGGGGTCCCGACGATATGAAACGATTTATTCATACATACGATAATATCATAACAATAGAAAAACTACTCAAAGCTTGGCAGGAATTTTTGTGTGATAAGAAAGGGAGGATTGATGTTAATTTATTTCAAGCCAAGCTAATGGATAACGTACTTGATCTTTTTTATGATTTAAAAAACAAGACTTATAAGCATGGACATTATACTGCTTTCAACATATCTGACCCGAAGCCAAGGCAAATACACAAAGCAACAATCAGAGATAGATTACTGCACCATTTGATATACCAAGAATTATATGAGTATTTTGACAATAAATTTATCTATGATTCGTATTCGTGCAGAGTAAATAAAGGAACACATAAAGCGATAGACAGGTTTAGAAAGTTCGCCTACCAAGTATCAAAAAATCATACGAGAACGGCTTGGGTTCTAAAATGCGATATAAAAAAATTCTTTGCAAATATTGATCATAAAATACTAAAAACAATATTGTCAAAGGGAGTCTTTGACAATGATATACTCTGGCTACTTGGAGAAGTGATAGATAGTTTCTCTTCCAAACCTAACTTTACGGAAGTTGGTTTACCATTAGGTAATTTAACCTCCCAGCTTCTAGTAAATATTTTCATGAATGAATTTGACCAGTTTATGAAAAGAAAATTAAAAGTGAAATACTACATTAGATACGCAGACGATTTTGTGATATTAAGCGACGACACAAATTATCTCAAAGAATTGCTTCCTAAAATCTCTAATTTTTTAGAAGAAGAATTAAATTTACAACTTCATCCAAGCAAAGTTTTTCTCAAAACAATCGCCTCAGGTGTAGATTTTCTAGGTTGGGTACATTTTCCACATCATAGGGTTTTAAGAACTAGTACAAAAAGAAGAATGATAAAAAAGTTAAAAGGAAACTATAACAATGCTCAAGTTTTACAATCTTATCTAGGGCTAATAAGTCATGGGAATACACATAAATTAAAAAATGGTCTCGTTGACAATCATTTTTAATCTGCTAATATATCTTTGATGGCCCTTTCGGGTCTTTTATATTGGTTTTTTATTAATAGCGTTAATCATCGTTAGTAATTAAGCCTTAGCAACTGGTTCTCGTATGCTAAGTCTTAACTATTAGCCCAAAAATTATGGCAGAAGAATTTAAGAGAGACAGGCCGCACATAAATGTGGGTACTATCGGTCACGTTGACCATGGCAAGACCACTTTAACAGCGGCAATCCTTCATGTGTTAAACATGGCGGGAAAGCAGGTTAGACTTCGTGGTGTTGATCAAATCGACAACGCTCCCGAAGAAAAAGCTAGAGGAATTACCATTAACATTTCGCACAACGAATACTCTACGGACGCTCGTCACTATGCGCATATTGATGCTCCGGGACACGCCGACTACATCAAAAACATGATCACTGGCGCCGCCCAGATGGACGGGGCTATTCTTGTAGTTGCTGCCACAGATGGCGCGATGCCTCAAACTCGTGAACACGTCTTGCTTGCCAAGCAGGTCGGAGTGCCGAAGATGATTGTATTCTTAAACAAGTGCGATATGGTTGACGATAAAGAAATGATTGATCTTGTGGAAGAAGAAATACGCGAACTTCTTACCAAGCAAGGTTTTGACGGCGCCGGCGCCCCGATTATTCGTGGTTCTGCTCTAAAAGCCCTTGAGTCCAAGTCATTAGACGATGAATGGGCAAAAAAAGTTCTAGAACTTGTAAATGCTCTTGATACATATATTCCAATACCAGTTCGCGATACAGCGAAGGCATTTCTTATGCCGGTTGAAGATATTTTCTCAATTGAGGGTCGTGGCACAGTAGTCACTGGCAAAATAGAAAGAGGAGTAGTTAAGGTCGGTGAAGATGTGGAAATTGTCGGAATTAAACCAACTCAGAAGACTACAGTAACTGGTATCGAAATGTTTAACAAGAATCTTCAGGAGGGTATGGCTGGCGACAATGCCGGTGTTCTTCTTCGAGGTTTGAAGAAAGAAGATATTACTCGCGGACAAGTGCTCGCTAAGCCGGGTACAGTTACCCCGCATGATAACTTTACTGCTGAAATTTATATTTTGAAAAAAGAGGAAGGCGGTCGCCACACCCCATTCTTTAAGGGCTATAAACCACAGTTTTATATCCGTACAACGGATGTGACTGGTGATGTTACGCTTGCCGAAGGTACAGAAATGGTTATGCCTGGAGACACGGTTAAAATTACAGTTCAATTGGTTACCCCGGTCGCTCTTGAAGAGCAACAGAGATTCGCCGTCCGTGAAGGCGGTAAGACGGTAGGTGCCGGAGTGGTGACGAAGATTATTAAGTAATAATCTTCGGGAGGTACTAGTGTCTAGCTGATAGGGACTAGTGAAATTCATTAAAAACTGAAACCTGGAAACTAGAACCTAATTCAAATGCCAACTAAAGAAATAAAAACAAAGAAACTCGTTACCGCCGTAAGCGGGGTCCCGAAAAAAGCGGGAAAAGCTCCCAAAAAAGAAGTAGTGGTTAAGAAAACAGTAACTGCTCCCAAAAAAAGTAAAAAACTTTCTCAAACAAGTGAGGGGCGGGTAGTGCTTCGCATTCGAGTTCGCGCTTATGAGAGCAAGATCTTAGATGCTTCTGTCAAACAAATTATTGATACGGCACTGCGGTATGATGCGATTATCGTTGGACCGGTGCCGCTACCCACAGAAATAAAAAAATATACAGTTAATCGAGCGGCTTTTATTTACAAAAACACACGAGAACAATTTGAAATCAGGGTCCACAAAAGATTGATTGATATTATTAATCCCGGAGCTAAAACCATAGAGTCTCTCACCAACTTATCGCTCCCTTCCGGAGTTGAGATTGACGTAAAGATGCTTTAGTTCGCAAGGACTGTCCTTGGAGAAACTCTCTTAAGGACAGTCCTTAAAAATTATGAAATTCATTTTGGGAACAAAAGAGAATATGAGCGAGTATTTTTCCGAAGATGGAATAGTTATTCCCGTGACAATTGTTTCTGTTCCACCCGCCACCGTGACTCGTATCTTCGAAAAATCCAAGGACGGATATAATGCCGTTCAAATTGGTTTTGGCGTGCAGAAAAAACAAAGATTACACAAAGCGCAATTGGGACAAATGAAAGGCGGATCATATAAGACTTTGAAAGAATTTAGATTAAAGCCGACAGATACCAGTACCGTTAAGGAAGGTGATGTTATAGACGTATCTACATTTGCCGTAGGAGACAAGCTTCAAGTTTCAAGTATTTCGAAAGGCAAAGGTTTTCAGGGCGTTGTAAAACGCCATGGATTTGCCGGCGGCCCTCGCACTCACGGACAAAAACACTCTGAAAGAGAGCCAGGCTCTATCGGCGGCGGACTTCGCACCCATGTGCCGAAAGGAATGAGAATGGCAGGCAGAATGGGCTCCGATAGAATTACCCAGAAAAACCTGAAAGTAATTTTTATAGATAAGGAGAATAAATTAATGCTGGTTAAAGGAGCGATAGCCGGCAAGCGCGGAAGCCTAGTTGAAATAGTTAGTAGATAATTTTACATGGATTCCATTAGAAATCGCGATCACGATAATTGATGTGAACAAAATATGAAAAAAGACGTAACACAAAAAAATAAAGAAAATTCTAACGATACTGGATCGCGATCTATTTCTAACGGGATGGAGGCAAAAATGCAAGCAAAAATATATAATCAAAAAGGCGCAGAAGTAGGAAACATTAAACTTCCGGCAAAAGTTTTTTTCGCCAAGTGGCGGGCTGATCTAGTGCACCAAGTGGTAGAAGGAATGCGTAGTAATAAACGCGCCGGCACAGCCGATACGAAAGATCGTGGAGAAGTGCGTGGTGGAGGCAAGAAACCCTGGAAACAAAAAGGAACAGGACGGGCGCGCCACGGTTCTTCTCGCAGTCCTATCTGGATTGGCGGAGGTGTTACCCATGGCCCGCTTTCTGATAAAAATTATAAGAGAAAAATTTCAAAAAAGATGCGCGCGCAGGCGCTCTTCTCTGTTTTGTCCCAAAAAATGAAAGACGGAGAAATAATTTTTGTTGATTCGCTTCTTATGCCCGAAATGAAAACGAAAGATGCGCTCAAAGTAGTGCAGAATTTAGCGAAAGCTTCAGGCTGGAAAACAATAGCTACTTCCAAGAAAAAGAAAATGCTTACGGCGCTATTTGACCGCAGTGAAAAAACAGAGAAAAGTTTCCGAAATATTTCCTCGCTACGATTGGCTTTTTTAAAGAATTTAAATCCATTAGATGTATTAAATTACCAATATCTTTTGATAGAAAACCCCAAAGAGAGTGTTAAATTTTTAGAAGCGCGAGGATAAATTTATGATTACCAATATACTTAAAAATCCAAGAATTACCGAAAAAGCATCCAACAATGCCGAGCAGAACGTCTATACCTTTGATGTCTCACCATCTGCCAATAAAACAGAAATCAGCAAAGCGGTTTTCGCTTTTTATAAAATAAAGCCAGTGAAGGTAAATGTCTTGCCGGTACCACATAAGAAAACTTTTTCCCGCGGGAAAAAAGGAGTAAGAGGCGGGGGCAAAAAGGCGTTTGTATATTTTAAAAAAGGCGACAAGATAGAATTTATTTAATATGAAATCATACAATCCTACAAGTAAATCTAGACGACAGATGACCAATGTGACTTACGGGGGAGTTCTGACTAAAACAGAACCTACTAAATCTCTTACTTTCGGTTTTCGTCGTTCAGTAGGGCGCAACAACGCCGGACGCATTACCACTAGACACAAGGGTAGTGGACACAAGCGTCTTTTCCGCGACATAGATTTCTTATATGATAAGAAAGATATTCCAGCTAAAATCAAAAGTATTGAATACGATCCGAATCGAAGCGCATTTATCGGGCTTGCTTTCTATAAAGATGGAGACAGAAGATATGTGGTGTTGCCAAAATCTGTAAAAGTCGGCGACTCTTTTATTGTTTCCGAAAAAGCGGAACTAAATCCTGGGAATAGATTGCCACTACGAAATATACCCGTTGGAACTTTTGTTTATAATGTCGAAATCAAACCGAAAGGTGGCGCGAAGATCGGCCGTTCGGCTGGAATTTTTGCTCAAGTTGTTGCCAATGCCGATGGATACACAAATTTGAAAATGCCCTCAACTGAAGTCAGAAAAATAAATGAAAATTGCTGGGCCTCGATTGGAGTAGTTTCAAATGAAGAGCATCATTTGGAGAATTATGGAAAAGCTGGACGCTCTCGCTGGAAAGGTATCCGCCCGACAGTTCGCGGTACTGCCATGAACCCGGTAGATCATCCATACGGAGGAGGCGAGGGCAGACAAGGCCGAGGAACCAAGCGTCCCAAAACAATGTGGGGTAAAGTTACCGGCGGACGCAAAACTCGCACTCCTAAGAAGTATTCTAATCTCTTCATTGTCTCTCGACGAAAAACAGGCAAATCTAAGACCATCCAGTAAATAATCAATTTTAGCCTTAAAAATTAAGCTATTTTTAGGCTTTTTTGCTTGACTTTTGTGTCGTTTTGTGCTAAGATGTTAGAGAAATAACGTAATGGTCCTTTTCATCCCCAGAGGGTAAGTTGCGCGTGACGGCCATGAGTTATGCCGTCGCGTGGAGTCCCCATTCTCTCTAATGGGGTCATCCGGGACGAGCCCACGGTTACCGGATGCCACTGTCTTATGTTCTAGCCATAGGGCAGTGTATCGCAGGGGCCCTCGAAACATCATCGGGGTTGAAGTCAGCCATCTCCATGATGGCAAGCTAGAGAGAAAACAATGCCCGCCCCTTCACATACCAGTGGAGGAAGCGGGCATTCCTACTTTAATTTGACATTCCGGCCATATTTGCTAGTATAAAAACAAGCTCGTTAGGAGCTTTTTTAATGTAAAATAAGGAGCGAAAGCGACTATATTTTCATAACCCCGCCGTTGGCGAGGTGGTGATTTTTGTACTCACTACGTTCGTTAAAAATCAACCATGACCAGATCAATTAAAAAGGGGATGTATGTAGATGAAAGGCTTTTAAAAAAAATTGCCGGTAAAAACCCATTGCAAGCCCCAATGATAAAGACCTGGAACAGGGCCTGCCAAATAGCTCCCGAGATGCTTGGTTTTACCTTCGGTGTTTACAATGGCAAAAATCATGTGGAAGTGCTTATCACCGAAGATATGGTTGGCCACAGATTGGGCGAGTTCTCTCCAACGAAAAAATTTATTAAACACGGGGGGAAAATGCAGAAAGAGCTTGAACAGAAAAAAAAGGAAGCAGAAATCTTGCAAGCCAAGTCTGCCACAGCTATTGCGACTGACGCCCAAACCACTACTCCCGCTAAATAATTAAAACAAAATGAAAGCATTTTTAAAAAATTACAGACAATCCCCGAGAAAGGTTCGCCTAGTAGCGGGATTAATGAAAGGGAAGAGTGTGAATGAAAGCATTGCGGAGCTGGATTTTCTAGCGAAGCGCGCCAGTTTCCCGATCAAGAAACTTTTATTTTCAGCAGTAGCAAATGCCAAGCAATTGGGAATAGAAAAAGAAAATTTGATGGTAAAAGAATTGCGAGTTGATAAAGGTATTACTATGAAAAGAATGATGCCGGCGGCGATGGGTACGGGACACAGAATAAATAAACGTACCAGCCGCATCACCTTGATTTTGGCAGAAAAAATTGAGAAGGTTAAGAAAACTAATAAAAGGACAGTCCTTAAGAAAGTTTCCCCAAGGACTGTCCTTAACCAAAAATAATATGTCAAAAATAGTCCACCCATATGCACATAGATTGATAATGCTCCGAGATTGGAAATCTCGCTGGTTTGCTGATCCTAAAAAATACCGCGATTATTTAAAGGGTGATGTTTTAATACGCAAATATCTGGAAAAAAAATTACGCGGTATGTATATCTCTTCAATTGAAATAGAAAGAAGTCAAAAAATGACTCGTTTCATAATTAAAACTTCCCGACCTGGTCTTTTGATAGGACGTAATGGCGAAGGAGCAATAAAGTTGAAGGTTGACATCTTAAAAGAAATGGGAAGGTTAAAACTGCCCAAACCGGAAGATTTCAAGCTTGAAATTATTGAAGTATCCAATCCGGAAGCCGATGCCGCCATTGTAGCTTATATGATTGCCGAAGGATTAGAAAAAAGATTGCCATACCGCCGAGTAGTCAAACAAATTCTTGAAAAAGTTATGGCAACTCGCGGGGTAGAAGGTGCCAAAGTAGTAGTCGGAGGAAGATTGGGGGGCGCTGAAATTTCCCGAACGGAGGAGCTTAAGCGAGGTAGTATACCGCTTCAGACTTTCCGCGCGGATATTGATTTTAAACGCGAGCGAGCGACACTTTCTTATGGTGTTATCGGCATAAAAGTTTGGATTTACCGCGGTAAAGTTTTTACTAAAAAACAAGAAGCGTAGCGCCTATGTTTTTTAAGAACCCCGCCCCACTTTTAACATTAACATTTATTAAATTATTAAAATTTTACAAGCAATGAACTTTAAGTTAGTATAAAATTAAGTATTAAAAGTGAGGCGGGACGACGATTTATATAGTCGTTATACTCCTTATAAATCAGTTATATGTTATTACCGAAAAAAGTAAAATTTAGAAAATGGCAGACTGAGCGTACGAATCCGAAGAAGATGACGCCAGATACTCGTGGTACCAAGATAGCCTTCGGCTCTTATGGTTTAAAAGCGGAAACTCAAGCACGCGTAAAGTCTAACCAAATAGAATCTGCCAGAAAAGCGCTTTCTCGAGAATTGACCAAAGCTGGAAAATACTGGATTCGTATCTTCCCCGACAGGCCCTATACAGCTAAACCGGCCGAAGTGGGCATGGGAAAAGGTAAGGGAGACCCGCAGGGTTACTGTTTTGATGTTCTGCCTGGCCGCGTTATTTTCGAAGTAGATGGAGTGGATGAGAGCATAGCCCGCGAATCACTTCGAAAGGCCGGTACCAAACTACCGCTTAAAACAAGAGTAATTTCCAGAGTTAACAGACAATAATTTTTCTTGTCCCGTAATAAATTCAACAAACGGGATATAATAAATAAACATTATTAATTAAAATTTTATTACTGGAATGGCAAAGACAAAAAATACAAAAGAAAATTTTAAAGGAATGAAAAAAGACGAACTTGTGAAAAAACTTGCCTCTTTAAGAGAAGATTTAAGAGTCTTGCACTTTAAAGCCGAGGGTTCAAAATCAAAAAATGTAAAAGAATCAGCCACCCTAAGAAAACAAGTAGCCAGAGTTTTAACGGAAATGAATCGATAAAATAACTTTTATGACTGCAAAAATAAACAAAGAAATAGAAAATAAAAAAGCAAAAAAAACCCTTTTAGGCATTGTTGTTTCTGATAAGATGAACAAGACTGTTGTTGTTTCTGTTTCGCATTTTATTGAACATCCTAAATACGGCAAGTTTTATAAAGTTAGCAAAAAATATAAAGCACACGACGAAAATAATGAATACAAAATAGGCAATAAAGTGGAGATAATTTCCACTAGGCCAATTTCAAAAGATAAGAAGTTTGCCGTAGTTCAACGAATAAAATGAGTATGAACTACGAGCATCCCAGCCCCACTTTTAACATTAGTATTTATTAGAAAATAAAAATTTTACAAACAACAAACTTTAAGTTAGTATCAAATTAATTATTAAAAGTGGAGCGGGATGACGATTTTTATAGTCATTTCATTCCTTAAAAATCAGTCATGATACAGCCAGAAACTTTGGTTAAAATAACGGACAATGCCGGGGGCACTGTAGGCAAAGTGTTCAAGATTTTAGGCAGTGCGCATAAAAGATACGCGACATTGGGCGAGCTCGTTATTGTTTCGGTGAAAGTCGCAAGTCCCCGCAAAGGTGTAAAGAAAAAGGACGTGCATCAGGCAGTTGTTGTACGCACTCGGAATGCCTACAGAAGAAAAGACGGATCTTACATTCGTTTTGACGACAACGCTGTAGTGCTTTTGGAAAAAGGGAAAAACGATCCCCTGGCTGGACGTATTTTCGGACCAATTCCAAGGGAGCTTGCGGAGAAAGGTTTCCAGAAGATTGTTTCTCTTGCACCAGAAGTCCTGTAAATTAATGAATGAAATGAATATAATTTACAGAGATCCCGCTCCACTTTTAACATTATCATTTATAAATCAATTAAAATTTCACAAGCAATGAACTTTAAGCTAGTATCAAATTAATTATTAAAAGTGGGGCGGGATACTCAAATTTGAAATTCGTTTCACTCATAACAAATTATGGCAAAATTAAAAAAAGGCGACAATATTGTAATTATAACTGGGAAAGATAAGGGTAAAAAAGGAAAAATTATCCGTGTTTTAGCGAGCGATAATAAAGTGATTGTTGAGGGTATAAATATGATGAAGAAACACCAGCGCCCCAGAAAGTCTGGAGAGAAGGGTTCTATACTGAATATAGCCATGCCACTTGATGTTTCTAATGTGGCGATTTTAGACCCGAAGACCAACAAACCGTCCCGTATTGGCTCAAAAATTATAGGAGGCAAAAAGGTTAGAATTGCCAGGAAAAGTAATCAAGAGATTTAATACATGCACAAACATTTAACTGTAAAAGAAAAAGAAAATAAGGCGCTGGAAAAGATGAAAGATGTATTTCATTATAAAAACGCCATGGCTGTACCCAAAATAGTAAAAGTTATTCTGAACGTTGGCACCGGTACTGCTCTTAAAAAAGATAAGAATAAAAATAATGTCATCGCAGATCGATTATCCAAAATTACCGGACAGAAACCGGCATTGCGAGGCGCGAAACAATCTATTTCTTCTTTTAAAATTCGCCAAGGAGATCCCATAGGTGTTGTTGTCACACTTCACGGTAAGAGAATGTATGCTTTCCTGGAAAAACTTTTAAATGTTGCCCTGCCCCGCACAAAGGACTTCCGCGGAATTTCTAGAAAAGCAGTGGATAATATCGGAAATCTAACTATCGGCATTAAAGAACACACAATTTTTCCGGAAACAGCTGATGAAGATATCAAAGACGTCTTTGGTTTGTCTGTTACCCTGGTTTCAACCGCGAAGAATAAGAAAGAAGGTACAGCTTTCTTTGAAGTTCTCGGTATTCCTTTTAAAAAAGAAGAAGAAACTGAAGGTAAATAATTTTTCAATTTTTTAAACAGTGTTTTTATTGTGTTTAATTTGACTAATTATCTGTTATTTGTTAGTATCACAATAAGGGAATATAGCTTTAAGTAATCCACTTTTCTCCTTTAACCCTTTATTTAAAAGGTTTAAAGAAAAAGAGTGAGATATTGTTAAAGTATCCTGGCTGGTTAGCTTTTGGCTTATAGCTAATTAGGAAATTCAAAGCTAGTAAGTTAATAAGCTAAACAATCATGGCTAAAACATCAGTTGTCGCACGGAGCAAAAAGAAACCAAAGTTCAGCACTCGGCAGAAAAACCGATGTTTTCGCTGTGGCCGCGGTAATGGCTATATGAGAGATTTCGGCATTTGCCGCATTTGTTTTCGAGAGTTGGCTAACGAAGGAATGCTTCCAGGCGTTCGCAAATCAAGCTGGTAGGAATAGTTAATTAGGGCAAAAGGCCCTAGGCTCTAGCAAATTAAAAGCTAAAGCCTAATGCCTAAAAGCCTAGAGCCTAAAAATGGATTCAATTTCAAACATGATAATAATGATTAAGAACGCAAACCTTGCAGGTAGAGAGACTGTTTCCTTCCCTTTTTCTAAAATGAAAAATACAATTGCTGAATGTTTAAAACAGGAAGGATACATTAAAAATATTTCTAAAAAAGTAAAAATGGGTCAGCCAATACTCGAAATTGGCTTAATTTATGAGGACAAAAAGCCGAAAATTACAGAAGTAGAAAGAATTTCCAAGCAATCTCGTCGGGTGTATTTCAGAGTCAAAGATATCCATTCGGTTCGAAACGGTTCTGGGGTGCTAGTACTCTCCACTCCAAAAGGCATTTTGTCTGGCAAGGTGGCCAAGAGAGAACAAGTTGGGGGCGAGGCATTATTCAGACTTTGGTAAAACATATATGAGCAGAATCGGCAAACAAGCAATAGCTATACCCAAAGGAATTACAGTCACGCAGAGTGGCAATGCTATTACAGTTTCCGGTCCGAAGGGGAAGAATACGAAGATTTTTAGGGACGATATTTCTATAACCATTGAAAACAGCGCCATCGTTCTTAATATAAAAAGAAATGATAAATTTTCAAAATCTCTCTGGGGCACTTATGTCTCCCACATCAAGAACATGATTAAAGGCGTGGAAACTCCTTATCAGAAAAAATTAATTCTTGAAGGCGTGGGTTTTAAATCAGAAGTAAAGGGCAAAGAATTCAATTTTGCCCTCGGTTTTTCCCATCCAGTTGTTGTTCCCATCCCGGATACAATTACTGCCACCGCCGAAAAGAACGTCATTACGATTTCTGGGGTAGATAAAGAATTGGTGGGAAGTTTTACTGCTGCCATCAGGGCGCTTAAAAAGCCAGAACCATATAAAGGCAAAGGAATGCGTTATGAGAATGAGGTAATCAGGCGTAAACAAGGTAAAAAGACAGTATAAATAAAATGAAAAATAGGCAGAACAAAAGAATAAGACTAAAAGCGAAAATCAGATCAAAGATCAAGGGTACGGGAGTACGCCCTCGACTTTCAGTTTTTCGTTCCAATAAATTTATTTACGCGCAAATAATCAATGATCTCTTGAACAAGACTTTAGCCCAGGCGAGTGATGTGAAAATTACCAAGGGCACAAAAACAGAAAGGGCAAAACAAGTCGGAAAAATGATTGCCGAAACTTGCCTTAAAAATAAAATCAATAAAGTTGTTTTCGATAGAAACGGGTTTAAATACACCGGCCGAATAAAATTAGTAGCCGATGAAGCCCGAAGTGGTGGATTACAATTTTAATTGTTTAATTTTTGCTTTATATGGAAAAAGGAAATCAAAAAAAGAATAGTGGCCACAGACCCTTTGGCAAACCAAAACCCGAATTTGACCAGAAAATTTTAGATATCCGTCGCGTAACTCGCGTTATGGCCGGGGGCCGCAGGTTTTCTTTTTCTGTTGCATTGGTAGCCGGAGATAAAAAAGGTTCTGTGGGCCTGGGACTGGGCAAGGCTGGAGATACGTCTTTAGCAATCAATAAAGCATTGCGCAATGCCAAGAAAAATATGGTTAAACTAAAACTTACCAAGACAATGTCTTTACCTTTTGAAATGTCAGCCAAATTTGCCAGCGGGAAGGTAATAATGATGCCCAATAGGGGCCGTGGAATTGTCGCAGGTTCAGTAATTCGCGATATCGCCAAACTGGCCGGCATCAGAGATATTACTGGAAAAATTTTATCCAGCAGTAAAAATAAGTTAAACAATGCTAAAGCCGTAATGCAGGCGTTTTCCGAAATTTCATCTAAACATATAACCTCGCTTCCAGCCATAACCGTAACTGAAGGAGTTGAGAAAGTTTTAAGTTAAAAATTTATGCAGATACATAATTTAAAAAGAAAATATAAAAATAAGAAAGATCGAATAGTCGGTCGCGGAGGCAAGCATGCCAAGACATCCGGTCGCGGAGGCAAGGGTCAGACAGCTCGTGCGGGAAACAAGAGAAGGCCGGAACTTCGAGATATAATCAAAAAATTACCCAAGAACC
>MFUU01000001.1 GCA_001785805.1 Candidatus Nomurabacteria bacterium RIFCSPLOWO2_01_FULL_39_17 | reverse complement strand
GTTTCATAAATTCGTACCAACTTATGAACTTCCTCTCGTGTTGAAATACCTCACATCTCAGTAAAGTTGACTTTGGGATTTAAATAAGCTATTATCTATTAGTCAAATATCCATTGAGTCAAATTGCGTGAAAGAATAAACAATCAAATACGGGCAAAAGAACTTCGGGTTATAGATAATGAAAATCAAAATCTCGGTGTTTTAAGTGTAAAAGAGGCGCTAGAACTAGCCCAAGATAAGGGTCTAGACTTGATTGAAATATCTCCAAACGCAAATCCCCCAGTTGCGAAGATAATGGACTTTGGCAAATATCAATATGAGGCAAGTAAGAGATTAAAGAAGGTTAAGGCGAGGGCTAAGCCGACCGAGACCAAATCGATTCAAATAAAGATAGGTACTGGTGAACACGACTTGATGCTTAAAGCAAAAACCGCTTCCAAGTGGCTGAAGGAAGGACACAGAATCAAGGTTGAACTTTTCCTGGTTGGACGCGCGAAGTATATGGATGAAAAGTTTTTAAGGGAGCGCTTGGATAGATTGCTTCATTTGATTACCGAAGATTATAAAATATCAGATGCATATAAGAGAGGCCCGAAGGGTTTAATAACAACCATAGAGAAAAAATAGCAAATTAGGCATTAGGCCCTAGGCACTAGCGAATCAAATGCTAAAGCCTAACACCTAAAGCCTAGAGCCTAAACATATGAAAGGAATGAAAACAAACAAGTCATATAGTAAAAGATTAAAGCTCACTAAAAATGGCAAGATTATCGCGCGCAAGGCCGGTTTTAATCATTTCAACGCGAAGCAATCCCGCAATACGCAATTAGCCGGCCGCAAAGGTGTAAATTTTGTCATCAAGAATAAACCAAAAAGCCATCTAATGCCGTTTTTTTAATAGTTAATTGGGCTCTAGGTGCTAGGTATTAGCAACAGAAAAGCTAAAGCCTAAGAGCTAAAGCCTAAACCATGACCAGAGTAAAAAAGGGAGTACATGCGTTAAAAAGAAGAAGAAGTATATTGAAGCAGACCAAGGGTATGCGCCATGGTCGCAGTACTAAAGAGCGACAGGCAAAAGAGGCGCTTCTCCACGCTGGAGCTTATTCTTTCGCTCACCGCCGAGATAAGAAGTCCCATAACAGAAAACTTTGGAATATAAAGATAAACGCAGGTAGCAGAGAGCTTGGAATGTCCTATTCAAAGCTCATCGATGCCTTGAAAAAGAAGAATGTCCTAATCGACCGAAAGATTTTAGCACTCTTGGCCGAACATAATCCCAAAACTTTCGCTAGAATTATAGAAAGTTTAAAATCAAAAACGGCAACTGTTTAAATTTTATATTCGGAAATTTTACTCTTTTTTATCATCAATAACATATCTTCAACTAATTTCTTTGGGTCATTTCCGGAAACAACTTTGGCGTAAGGGCGGTGTGATTTTGCTAAAATTTCTTTAAGTTCATTCCCCATTTCCCAAGGTCCTTCATAAATACCAATGGTTTTGTTGTCTTCAAAGGCAACAGTGAATTCATGAACGGTTCCGATGCGTCCACAACCACAAATAACTCCGTCCACCGAGCGGGTTAACAATAGATCGCGTCCCGGATAACCGAAACCTGTGTAAATTATTAAATCCATATAATCAACCGGCAATTTGTAAACTTCCACATGTTCTTTTTCGGACGCCGCTGGAGAAAAGCCAATAGACACGCCGCCGATTTCCTTCGCGCCCATCGCTACCCAAAATGGAAACCCGGTCGTGGCTCCGGTTACTAAAATTATCCCTTGCCGGGCGATTTCACGTCCAAGCTCTTTGGCTTTTTCTAATGCATTTACTCCGCAATGGCCGGTTTCGGCTGCGCCGGAAACGCAAATTTTTATCTGGCTGTGCCCGTGTTTATCATTTAAAAAGGGGTTATCCATGAACCTATTATACATTTTTTAACACGGAAGCGAAACACTATCCCCTTGCTCGGGCGCATATGCCTGCAGTCCCAGGTTGTCTCTTAATTTTTGTACTAAAAACATCGTGGATTTCGGCTCGCCCATAACTACAAAAATCTTTTTAAGGGTATCTTGCGTATCTTCTACGAAACTAAGCAATCCATCGGAATCTTTGTGCCCTGAATATCCGTAAATAGTCACTATGTGCGCTCGAACATTCACATATTCTCCAGATATACGGACAGTTTTAACCCCCTCTTCTATCAAGCGTCCAGGAGTTCCTGCGGCCTGATATCCGGTTAAGAGCAATGTATTGTTCGGATCCGGCAAATAATGCCTCTCATGGTGCACTATGCGCCCGCCTGCAGACATTCCAGAGCCCGCAATAACGACCTTTGGATTGGGCACATTGTTAATCATTTTAGATTCTTCTGACCTTAGGGTAGAATGTAGCCCCGGGAAATCAAACAAGTGTTTATCCCGCGATAGCGCTTTTTGGGCTTTTTCATTAAAATAATTTTTATATTGCTTAAAGACTTCGGTTAAACGAATGGCCAGTGGAGAATCGAGGAAAATTGGCATTATCGGTATGCGATTATTTTCAACCAAGTCGTTAAGCTCGAATAAAAGCTCTTGGGAGCGTTCAAGCGAGAAGGTTGGAATTATAAGTGTTCCTTTTCTTTTATAGTTGTCTTCAATGATGTCTTCCAGAAACTTCCGGCGCTCATTTCTTGATTCATGATTCCTGTCGCCATAAACACTTTCTATTATTAAATAGTCCACATCGGTAATTCTCTCAGTGTCCGGCAATAGCGGCGATGGTGAATTACCCAAGTCGCCGGTAAAAAGAATTTTCTTGCCATTGTAAATAAATTCAACCATTGCCGAACCCAAGATATGACCCGAATTGAAAAAGCTCGCGGAAAAATTCGGATTGAAAGTAATTTTCTCGTGATAATTAAATCCATGCCAAGATGAAAGCGCGAGCTTGATATTTTCTGGGGTATAAATTTTGTCCAAATGAAAATCAGTATTTCTGGATAAAATTTCCATTGTATCTTCAAGCATCGGCCCAGCCAATGATTTGGTCGGAAAAGTAGAATAAATTTTTCCGCGAAAACCGTCATTGATTAATTTGGGAACTCTGCCTAGATGATCAACATGCGCATGAGTAATAAAAAGGACATCTATATCTTTCGGGTCATAAGAAAACGGCGCCCAGTTCATATCATCCGCCAATTTTATACCTTGAGCAAGACCGCAATCAATTAAAATCTTCTTGCCTGCAACTTCAAGAAGAAAGTTGGCGCCAGTAACTGAGCCAGTCCCTCCGCAAAATGTTATTTTGGCAATTTTTTCCATAAATAAAGAATAGCACATAACCCGCCGGAGATATCAAAAACAATATCTAAAAGAGTATCTATAATGTTAAATGGTATCTGGCCGGCAAAATTATTAATTAAGATTTCAAAAACTTCCCAACCTAATCCTACTAATAATATAAAAGCCAATATTTTAAAAACAGGGCTACCAGAGAGACTTTGGTATGAAAAACAATAAACGGCAACTAGCCCAAGCCAGAATCCGCCCAGAAAATGCATTATTATGTCAAAATACCAAATAGAAAAATACCAGTAAAACTTATTGGCAAGAAAATTCATTATAAAAATTAGGATAATCAGCGATACTATGGGAATTAAAAGATTTTTTCGATCCATTGCGGTATTGTATATTATTTTAAAGAAAAAACCCCGTAAAGCGGGGGTACCTTCTTAGGACTATTTCAGAAATATTACCATAGCTTAAAGCTAAGTGGGTGCTAGACATGCTAGGCCAAGGCATAGCCCGATCGAAGCTCCCATAAATTAGTGTTCTAGGTAATAATCGGAAATAACCCTACTTAAAGTATACTATCCCAAAAACTTTCTGCAATGGTTTTTAAAATCAAACACGAATTTGAAATAAAAACAAGTGTCGATATTTATTCGTCTACGCCGAAACGTTTATAATCATAGGTTTTTTTATCGCTAAACCAATGCTTGATTTCGTGTTCGGCTTCTTCTAACGTTTCTGAACAATGAACGATGTTCATTACCGCTCTTTTCTCTTTATTGGCTAGCGCAGGAGAATCAATAGAAAAATCTCCGCGAATAGTTCCCACTTCGGCAATATAAGGAAAAGTTGGACCAGCAATCTTGCGAACAACGTCAACGGCATGAACCCCTTGCACAACCATTTTTACTAATGGAGAAGATTCCATGTAATCAATAAGCCATTTTCGTATATCCGGGCCAATTTTCTCAGGTTCGAGGGTGCCAAAATCCATCATTGCGTCATAACCATATTTTTCATAAGTAGAAAGAGTTTTTTTACCAAGCCGGGTAATCCACGCCTCATCTTTTGGATAGTGGTTATCAAGTTGATTATGAGATGGTCTAAACATCTCAAGAGCCACAATTTTTAAATCCCGCTGTTCAAAGCGGTGTATAATCTCCCCGGTAAGTCCCTTGCGGACTCCGTCCGGCTTGATCATTACATATGTTCTTTCTTCTTTTGGATGTTTCATAATAACTCATCTTAGCAGTTTTAAAATTATTATTCAAATTACTCCATTGTTTTAAACCTGCCCATAATTTCCGTTTCCACTTCTCCCCTGTCTCGGCCGTATTTCATATATGAAAGTTCTTTAATATTATCTACCACTCCAGCATTGCCGTTCTCTGGCGGAAGTGTTTTTATATTGAACGGTTTTGCCGGCTGACCATTCACCAGCATATTTACATAGGCATTATAGTTGTCCAGTTTGGTAATATCTTGAGCGTTAAAGATCGGCTTAAATCTCTGTTCTAGAAAAGTCGCATCCTCGGTGCCGACACGGAATACCGCCATTGAGCCTACGTTGCCAAACACGGCATTTTTTATATTTTCTTCCAATTGGGTGATGTATTGATGGGCGATGTTCAGCGCAAGTCTGTATTTGCGAGCTTCAGATAAAATAGAAGTGATAGAATCGGTGGTAACATTCTGAAATTCATCAATATACAAATAAAAATCATTCATCGGTTTGCCGAACATATCTACCCGCGAGAGCGCAGCCATTTGTATCTTGCCGACCAGCACCAGCCCGATTAAATTCGCATTAATATCGCCCAACCGACCCTTCGAAAGATTTACCAAAAGAATTTTTTTCTCATCCATTATTTTTCTGAAATTAAAGACGGAATTTTGCTGAAGCACTACGGGTCGCATAATATCGTTGGAGATAAAGTTATCAAATTTGGAAGAAATATAGGGCACGAAATTCGCCAGAGATTGGTCTCCGGTGGTTTGTTCGGCGGTAACCCAGAATTGCTTGATAATCGGATTCTTGCAATTAGCGAGTTTCATCTCTCGAAACGCTTTATCACCTAGCACTCTGGTAATTTCGAGCAGAGTCGAGCCGGACTGCGGGTCTTCCATCACTAGAAACGCGCTATTGCGGAAATATTGCTCGAACATTGCCCCGCCTCCAATCTTCATGTCAAAAAGTTTATTGAAAATTCCCATCAATTCATTAACCACAAAGGTCTTTTGTTCCGGATACACTGGATCATATTCAAGCATATTAAGCCCCATTGGGCGCGCCGTATAGGCTGGATCAAAATAAATAACATCGTTTATTCTTTCCGGTGGAATGCGGGACAAAATGGTCTGGATATCAGTGCCATGCGGGTCAATATAGCAACAGCCATCGCCGTTTCTGATATCTTGCGTAATCATATTGAGCATAATATTCGTTTTACCCGTACCGGTTTGACCGATAACATAAAAGTGTCTCATGCGGTCTTCCCGCGCTAAATGTATTTCTGTATCTTTTCCTCTATAGCTATTAATGCCGAGCAGTATGCCCTCTTGAGGTATCTCTATCGGTGCCGGAGCAATGCCTGATTTTGCTTCTTTGAGTTGCGGTTGGCTGCCGATACCTACTGGAAAATGAAACACCGAAGCAAGTTCTTTGAGATTCATCGGCAATATCTTATCGTCTGAAAGGGTGCGGAAAGAAAAGTTATGGAAAAGTTTTTTTAAATCATTGCCGGAAAATTTTTCAAAAACAAAAGAGTTGCTGGCCGCCTCGGTAAATTGATTAAAAGATGATTCTATTTCTTGCAGGATGGCCCCAGCTCTTTCTTCCGTTTCGGCAGAAGTGATAACCCGGATGTTGGCTTTCATGATGGTGCTTTTCATTTTATTGGTTATTTTCTCCACTGCGCCCTGGTCCACCGCTCGCCTGCCGCTTGTATATTTCTCTTTCTTTTCTTCTTTCTTTTTTGGGTCAACAAATAATTCTTTAGCCGCTTTTAAAAATGCCTTGTTAAATTTATAAAAATTATCCGCCGCGTGTTTGACCGACATTCCGTCTTTCACATCATCCAAAATAATATGAAATTGGTCCATAAATTTAGCGCCGGCAGGAGCGATAACAAGCTGAATGGCCGCGCCTTCGCCTACTTTTTGCAATTTTGAAAAAACATTCAATATGGTATTCATCGGGTCATGATCTATATTGTCATAAGTCTTGATGGGCAATACTCCACGCTCCGAAAACGCGGCATACGCTCCAACCGATGCGCCTTTTTCATTGAAAATATTATAATCATCATTTACTTCTAGGACTTTAGCATTATGATAAAAAGCGGAAAGTTGTTTCTCAAATAATGAAATATATTTGTTGGGGATGGCGGCATAAACCACCACTTCGTCGCTTTGATTACTTAAGGCCACTTCCAGGGTAAAGTAACATTCCTTCTCGTTGTTTTTATCAAGCGAAATTGACTGCATGCCGGCGTAGAATTGTTCCATTGCCCCGATAAATTCTTTAAAACTTTTAGACTTATCCGCCTCATCCTGCGGTGGGGGGAGAGTTATCTCAAAAAGCGTCATATTGAGAGATTTATAAAGCAAAGTCCCTTCTTTCACATCAATTACTTTGCCTGTCTTAAGATATTGGATCAGAAGACGATGAAAATCATCATCAATGTGCGGATTGTTCATCGTCTCGACAACGGCAAATGCATTTTTTATCCCCTTGGTGATTACGATACCCAAAAGCTCTTCCATTACTCCATCGTGAGGTTCCGGTTTAAGCTTTAATACAATAGCCTCTTTTTCTTTATCTTGTATAATGTTGTCTTTATGCAGAGCTTGCGTGATGGGTATTTCCTTATATTGTTCAATTACATTCCTAGCGGCATTTTCTGACACATTTTCCGTATGTCCGGCATTCACCAATTCCTGACTCTGCCGAGAGATGTGAGCGCGCAAATAATCAAGCTCCTCTTCTGGAGTTTGAAACTTCGGCATTTCGCTAAACGAAGGTTGCATTAGCTATAATTATATCATATCTAAAAGTCTCGCCTTCAATTTATGTGTATTCCCATGCGAAAGCATCCCCAGATAAGACTGATCCGCTCCCCTTTTGGCGCCATTTTTAATGTTTTTCAGCATTCTTTTTTTGGTGCTCGTTCGAAGCACCCGATGATGCGGGAAATGCACCTAGCCCAAGAAGTCTACCCCGGAAGCGAGCGTTTTGATAAAAACTTTATCCGGATGCAGTTGCAATTTTAATTTTTTCTCTAAAAAATTATTTATCTCCGGTAGTATCTTCTCAAGATAATTCCCGTCTTCGCTTAATATCACAAAATCATCCGCGTAGCGGATGTAATATTTCACTTTCAATCCCCTTTTCACAAAATGGTCAAACTCATTCATATAAATATTCACTAGAATCTGGGAAGTTAAGTTCCCCAACGGAAGCCCTTTACACATATCAGCCATGGCGTATATTGGGCTTGGTGTTTGAAAACTGTCTATCACTTGTGAAATAAGCCAGTTTATATTTTCGTCTTTAATTTGTTCTGCTACGATATATCGTAGTATAGTGTGGTCGATGGAAGCGAAGAATTTTTTGATGTCGCATTTAAGGATCCAGCAAGTTCGGGTATTATTTTTTGACACCTTAAGCGCCATTTGACGAAATCTATTTATCGCTCTATGTGTGCCTTTGTTTACTCTGCAAGAATATGAATCGGCAATAAATCTCCTGTCAAAATACTCATAAAGCTCCTGGTAAATTAAGTGATGAAGTAGTCTATCCCGAACTTTTGCTTTATGTATTTGCCGCGGTTTTGGATCTGAAATATTGAAGGCGACATAATCTCCGTGCTTATAAGTTTTGTTTTTTAAATCATTAAAAAGGTCGAATATATTATCCATCAGTCTCGCTTGAAATAGGTTCACATCAACTCTATCCTTCTTGTCGCGTAAAAATCCCTGCCAAGCTTTCAGCAGTTTCTCTATTGTTATGATATTATCGTAAGTATGAATAAATTGTTTCATAGCCCTATACCCCCCCCGCAGCGCCGTCGGCGCTTCTAAAAGCGAAAACCGCCTATTCTTGTTGGTTTAAAATATATAACGATTTTCCCAAGGCACACCGCTATGTCTTGGGTGGAAAAATTGAAGATTATTTTCTGGGACTTTTAGAAAATATTTTTATTTCGATTTATCTTCCGCCAGAGATCAAAATATCTCGCCTTATCATAGCAATTTCAAAGCTTGATGGCATAAAATTTTTCCTGCAAATAGCTTGGGAAAATAAATGCATCCCAAATGAAAAATATTCTATGCTATCAGAGAACTTGGAAGAAATAGGCCGTATGCTTGGTGGCTGGAAAAAAGGTCTGGAAAAGAAAACTCCTCCGCATTAAAGTGGAGGAGAAACACTAAGTTTCGGGGATACCACGCGATGCCGATACTTGGCGTTCCAGACATTGTCGTTCCCGAACTCGTTCACGTTCACCTTGAGGCGACCGTCGTCGTTGACGTTCACGTTGGCAACGAAGAATTGTACGATGAACCATCTAATATCACTGCCGATCTAACATCAATGAAGATGAGAGATCGTGCTGTATTTCATTTGGGGCCTAGAAGCCCACAAGCTCACCGCACCAACTTTTATGTTTTTTGTTTTAAAAAAAATTCACTCTTTCGCAAGAAAATATCCGGCGAAACTCTCAAATTGATTTTTAAATAATCGTGGCTTGAAGTCGTGACCACAAGCATTTCCCGATCACAGACTTAGTATAGCAAAATTAAAAACAAAAGGGTCAAAGAGTCTAAGTTGTAAAGTGTAAAAATGAAAAAACCGTCCCTCCGAACGGAATTTTCATCCTTGGAGAAACGGTTTTGATAGAAACAGGAACCAAAGTTACAGTTGCGGGGATACCACGCGACGCCGACACCGGGCGTCCCAGACAATGCCGCGCCCGAACTCGTCCACGAACACCTCGAGGCGACCGTCGTCGCGGACGTGCACGAAGGCAACGAAGAAGGTGTCGACCTCTCCCTCGAAGAGGAAGAATGTGCCGTAGCCTTCTTTGCGAAGCAGGTCGCGGTGATTGCGACAGAACCCCACAATCTGCGACTCCTGCCAACAGAGACGCTTCAGGTTCTCCCCGAAACCACCAAAAATCTGCATGTACGTACCGCCCTTGATCATCTCGTAGACGATCGCTGGAGTCTTCGACGTCGGCTTACCCGGTCCACGACAAGCTGCGCCGTAGATCCCGCCCGTGAAGACATCCTTCGCCCCCGCGATCGTCTCCTTGCCGTCGGTGGCATCGAGCTCGATCGTGCAGTCGGTGAAGAGACGCTTGAGCCGTCCGACTACGTTGTCGGCGAGCTCGGCCAGGACAGTTTTGACAGTGGCTTTGACAGCCGCCGCAATCTTGTCGCCCTGAGCGAGAACACCGCGCTGGTAGTTGCCCACGTTGAGCACTCCATTTCCCGTGAGCTCTTCGATCGCTTCAGCACCAGCCTTGCGAGCCGCTGCCGCGATCACGTTCACTCCCTCTTCCTTCTGACCCGATGTGATCATGGTGGTAGCCATGTCATCATCTCCTTGAAATGGGATTGCTAGGCAACCTTAGTGTCGCCATAGCTTTGAAAAATCGACAATAAGTGTGTCTCAATTACTCAAAGCTATGGCGACCTATTTCGCATTTTTAAAGAGCTATATCCCTATATTATACACCTTTTGAGTTTAAAAGTCAAGGTTTTAAGTTTTCGTTAAAATTTCCGCACCGTCTTCTGTTATAAGGACAGTATGCTCAAAGTGAGCGCTCTTTTTACCATCAGCAGTTCTATATGTGTATCCATCTTTGGCTAAAATTACATTTTTCGTTCCATTGTTTAACATCGGCTCTATGGCTATAACCATGCCGGCAACTAATTTCTCTCCTTTACCTTTTTGTCCAAAATTCGGGATATACGGGTCCTCGTGTATCGCCCTGCCAACTCCATGCCCGGAAAGCACTTCTACGATGCCGTATCGATGTGGTCGCACGAAACTCTCTATTGCATAGCTAATATCTCCTACTCTCGCGCCAGCGCAGATTGCATTGATGCCTGTTTGCAATGCTTGTTCTGTCACTTTTAAAAGTTTGAGGCTTGAATTGCTGACGGCACCCACCGGCACTGTGAGCGCCATGTCGGTAAAAAGTCCTTTATGTTGCAATCCTAGGTCAATAGAAATTATGTCGCCTTCTTTGAGAATTTTATTGGCATTGGGAATTCCATGCACTACTTCTTCATTGACCGAAGTGCAAAGCGTTGCTGGAAATGGGTTGCGCGCTCCGGCCGGGCGATAGTTTAAAAAGGCCGGGGTATCCCCCATTTTTCTGATTAATTTTTCCGCATAAGTATCTAGCTCTTTAGTAGAAACACCAGGCGCGACCATATCACGTATTTTATAAAGCACCGTAGCAAGACGCCTCCCTCCTTCGCGCAAAATTTTTATTTCTTCTGGTGTTTTAATGGATATCATTAAAATCCTAGAGCTTTTATAATATCTTTATGAACGTTTTCAACACTTTGTTCGCCGTTTATGGTCAAAATTGTATAGCCATCTTTTCCTTTAAAATAATTCATGGCCGGTATTACTTGGTTAATATATTCGTCAAATCTTTTTTCTATCCCTTCAGGAGTATCATCATGCCTTCCTCGTAAAAGATTTCTTTTCATCGCCTCAATTTTACTCACTTCAATATAAATAATTTTAATATTATCTCTTTTATACCATTTCATCATGGCTTCGAAACTTTCAGACTGATGCACAGCACGAGGATATCCGTCGGTAATCAGGTGACTATCTTTAGCTAAATAATTAATAAGTATGTTTGCAACAATTGCATCAGGAAAAAAACCGGGCTGAAGCTCTCCTCGAGAAACAGAATCCTTCATGAGAGTTGCTGTATAACTACCCGAGTCTATAATCTTCCTAAATTGATTTCCTGGATAAGCATATAAACATTCTTTGCCGTCCTTATTTTTGAGGTATTCCATGAGCAACTTGACTTGGGTTCCCTTGCCGGAACCCACTATTCCAAAAAATACAAAAGTTTGACTTTCCATTATTTAAGAATACAAAATTCGGCTTGAATAATCAAGGTTTTTATAATAGAATGATTTTATTATGAAAAAACTGGGATTCAACATAGTGCTTTTGGGAATGATAACATCCGGCAAGGATACGCAGGCAAAAATTTTAAAAAAGAAATATATGCTCAAGACTGTAGAATCCGGCATATATTGGCGCAAACTTTTAAAAGAAAAGGGTAGAAATGGCAACTGGGTAAGACGCACTGCCGGAGTTGGCAAACCTGCACCGGTTGCGCTGATGAAAAAATTCTTAGTCAAAGAAATTTCAAAAAAACCAAAAAACAAAGATTTGCTCTTTCTTGGGAACCCGAGACTTAAACCCGAGGCCCAGCTTTTAAAAAAAATTCTCAGTTCGCGTAATGAAGACTTTTTAGCTTTTTATATAACCCTGCCTGACAAGGAAATATATAAACGCTCCAAAGAGCGATTAATGGGAAATATGCGGACAGATTATAAAGTTTTTGACACGCACAAACTTGTAGCCACCAGAATAAAATATCACAAGAACCAAGTCAGTAAAACAGTAAAATATTTTAAAAGTTTAAAACGATTGAAAATAATAAATGGAGCTCAATCTGTCCCAAAAGTTACAAAAGACATCCTAAAAGCGATCGGAGAGTATAAAAACAGTAAATAGCTAGTACTCCCTCATTGAGATTTGGGCGTCTACTTTTTTGATTAAATCAAGAACCACCGAAACAACAATGAGAATAGTCGTACCCCCTAAGGCCAGTGATGAGATGCCTGTTATGCGTTGCATAATAAGTGGCAGTATGGCAATAAAGCCCAGGAAACTTGCTCCCAGAAGCGTAATACGGCTTAAAACCTTAGAAATATAAACCGAGGTGGAAGCACCCGGACGGACGCCGGGAACAAACGCCCCGTTTTTTTGTAAATTAATAGAAAGCGCTTCAGGATCGAAGGTAACCGCTGTGTAAAAATAGGTAAAAAGAAATACCAAAATAAAATAAAATACCGCATAAAGCAAACTAGTTTGAGAAAATGCAACCAGGGTTTTGGAAATTGCCATTAGTATGCTGTTGGTGGAATTTGCCAGCAAATTACCAATAATCTGCGGAAAAAGCAAAATAGAAAGGGCAAAAATTATTGGAATAACGCCAGCCTGATTAACTCGCAGGGGCAGATAGGTCGAGCCTCCGCCATACATTTTCATGCCTCTGACACGCTTGGCGTAAGTTACAGGGATTGGGCGTTCGGCTTCGGTAACCAAAACCACTCCGGCGACAATCAATATGCCCGCTACCAAGAACAACAAAATAATCGGAATTTGAGAAACATCAAAAGTGAAAATAAACTGGCTAATCGTCGAAGGAAGCCTGGCAACAATACCAGCGAAAATTATAAGCGACACGCCGTTGCTGATACCAAACTCAGATACTAGTTCGCCAATCCACATTAACAATATTGATCCGGCAACAACAACAATTAAATTTATAACTTTATCAAAAGAAGATAAATTTATCAAGATATTCTGATTTTCCAGAATAGCTAAAAGGCTAAACCCCTGAACAGCGGCAAGCGGTATAGTGAGCAATCGGGAGTATTGATTAAATCTCTTTCTGCCCGCTTCTCCTTCTTCGTGGTAAATCTTTTTAAGGGCTGGAACCATGATGGTTAAAAGTTGCATAATAATTGAGCTTGTAATATAAGGACCCACACCAAGCATGATTATAGAGAGGTTGGAAAGTCCGCCACCAGAAAATATATTTAATATCCCAAAAAATTGGTTGTTGGTGAGAAATCGGCTAAGTTCCAAAGCATCTATTCCC
Organism: Candidatus Nomurabacteria bacterium RIFCSPLOWO2_01_FULL_39_17; assembly: GCA_001785805.1. GTDB lineage: Bacteria > Patescibacteriota > Minisyncoccia > Phycocordibacterales > UBA9973 > UBA9973. The sequence goes on along the minus strand of MFUU01000001.1, from coordinate 424 downwards.
GGAATCGGAATTGTAGAAAGCAATCTAAAAATTACTAGAACAAAAAGAACAAAAAGAACTCTCTTGCGTAGAATCGTATCTGTCCAAATTAATTTGATTTTATTCCAGAAATTTTGCATATATCATTTTACCATGTTTGGTGTAGAAATGATTTCTCCGCCGGCTTTGATTATTTTTTTACTGGCTCCATCTGAAACTAAACAATTGCTGATTTGTACTTTAACACTGAAATCTCCTTTATTATTCAAAATTTTAATATTCGGCAATCGTCCTTTTTTTTTCTTTATCACTCTTAATTCTAAAAGAGTTGTGGGGTTAACTTCCCCGCCTTTTGAATATGCCAGCATAATTCTATCGAGCGATATGCCGACAGGTTTGACTTGAAAAGACTGGAATTGGTAACCGCGGTTCTTGGGTAATTTTT